>JBBQRC010000150.1:0-9221 GCA_038215215.1 Pirellulales bacterium | reverse complement strand
TTGAAGGTGTGTCGGGTGATGTTGATGATCTCCGGATCATTAACATTGATCTCTTCCACACTGTGGAAATCGCGGACAAATTTATCGGCCGCATCCATACTCACCCGCCAGGTGGTGGGCAGGCCATGGCCCGGCGGTCCGCTGAGCATGAACAACGCGTCATCGCCATTAAGCAGCGATTTGAGTTGCTCTTGCATTTTTTCGCGCATGCCCAAATCGCTGAGCGTCTTCAGAACTGGTTTTTTTGGCTCGACGCGAATGAGGATGCGCTCGCCAGTCGGCACACCTTGACTGACCAACTCGAAAAGCCAATCACCCATACAAGCCACACCCAACTTGGCCGACTGTCGCGTGCGTCGATCCGTGGGATTTAAGTTGCACAGGCGTTTCAGGATCACGACCACCCCGTCACCGGTCGGACGGTCCATCGGTGGCATGGTTTCCCACAGGCCGTCGACACGAATGCGGACGATGACGCCTTGGGCCGTGCAGTCTAAAAGAATCTGGTCCGCCCGCGTCGAAATCGCCTGAGCAATCATCATGACGGCCACCGGATACTGCTCGATGGCCCGACATGCAATCAGGATTCCCTGTTGCAACTGCTTGTCCGAAATCGGCGGTTTGAACTCCATCGGTGGTAGAACGACTTCGTTACTCTTCGGCGATTTTTCAGTTTTCTTTTTTCGCAGCATACAAAACCCAATGTGAACTTTTGAATAAAACTTCCATCCCGGTTAGCTGATACACCCAGTCACCCGATCCGCCCAGCCATCCAATCCTCTCCAGGCAGCTCTCAAGCTAACCCTGCTCGAAGACCCCGTTGGGTAGGCATGGTCAAACCGCTTAAAGGATACCAGGTTGACTGACCTGAATCCCCTTAAGTGCCATTTTCAGTGCGTCCTTATTGGGCGCCACCTCGAAGGCTGTCGGTCGATCGATCAATTCCTTGTCAATCAGGTCCTTAAGGCTCATCGTAAAGTCCTGCATCCCCTCGGCCACCCCAATTCGAATTGCATCGGGCAGCTTGGCGTCCTTGCCTTCGAGGATCAACTTTTGGATCATCGGAGTAAAAGTCATGATCTCGACGGTTGGCACGCGCCCCACGCCCGGCTTGATCGAACGCAGTAACTTCTGAGCCACGATCCCCTTCATATTGAACGCAATTGCACTGCGGATCGCGCCGTGCAGCTCTTCAGGGAACAAGTCCAAAATACGGCCAATCGTCGTCGGAGCACTCGATGCGTGAATCGTGCCAAATACCAAGTGACCGGTTTCGGCCGCATGAATGGCCGTCATAAATGTCTCTTCATCGCGCAACTCACCGACCAAAATAATATCAGGGTCTTCGCGGACCGCATGCTTCATGCCAATTTCAAAATTCTTAACATCCATCCCCATTTCACGCTGATTGATCAAACATTTATCTTCCGTGTACACAAACTCGATTGGGTCCTCGAGCGTCAAGATGTGTTTGCTATACAGTGAGTTGATGTAATTGAGCATCGAACCAATGGTCGTGCTTTTACCTGAGCCCGTTACGCCTGCCAGCAGCACCATCCCTTGGTCAAAGTGACAGAGGGTGTCCATGGCGGGAGGCAAATACAAACCTTCAAACGGCGGGATGTAGTTATTCACTCGCCGCGCTACCAAGCCGATCCGACCAAGCTGTTTGAGCATGTTGACACGGAACCGCCAACTGACTCCATCGACATCCACCACATAGGCGAAGTCAGCCCCTCCCTCTTCCTCGAAAATGCGACGCGCGCGATCATCCATCATCGGGACTAGCAGCCGCACCATCTCTTCGTTTTCGATCGGAGGACGGTTGAGCGGTTTCAAGTCCCCGTTGACGCGGACAATCGGTGGCCGCCCCACTTTCAAGTGCAAGTCGCTCCCCTTCAATTTCACCAGGGAACGGAAGAGCTTATCGACTTCCAGCTCTTGGCGCACCTTGAGCAAGTTGCCAACCAAGTTGTCGATGGCAGCGTCTGTTTTCGCCGATCCGTTTGCTTCAGCCATGTCTTACCCTAACTCCTGTAATCATCCGTCAACGCCCGTGCGCCGCCTGCGCTCGCTATTGTGAAAGTCGAAGGCGATTGGTCCAGTACTTTGTCGATCAATCCGGCGCTACAAGCGAACAGCGATTCCCCGCTCTGCCATCACGCGCTTCGTCTCACCTATTGTATACTGTCCGAAGTGAAAAATGCTGGCTGCTAACGCCGCATCCGCCTTTCCAATTTGAATTGCGTCTGCCAAATGAGCTGGACAACCGGCACCACCGCTGGCAACCACCGGAATCCCAACCGCCTGACTAACTGCCGCGGTCACTTCGAGATCATAGCCGTCGCAAGTCCCGTCACAATCCATGCTGGTGAGCACAATTTCGCCTGCTCCTAGTCCTTCGATCCGACGCGCCCAAGCGATGGTCTCCAGCCCAGTAGGTGTGCGTCCGCCATGGATATGCACTTCCCAAAACTCGCGTCCATCGCGTTGCACACGCTTCGGATCGATGTTCACCACGATGCATTGACTACCAAAACGATCCGCCGCCCGAGCGACGAATTCAGGGTCTTGGCAGGCTGCCGTGTTGATGGAGACCTTGTCGCAGCCCGCCTGCAACAAGGCACGGATGTCGTCAAGCGTTCGAATACCTCCACCAACCGTAAGCGGCATAAAGACTTGCTCTGCTGTCCGGCTGACGACATCCAGCATAATGCCGCGCTGCTCGTGACTGGCCGTGATGTCTAGGAAGACTAATTCGTCTGCACCTTCACGTTCGTACCTCGCCGCCACTTCGACCGGATCTCCCGCATCTCTCAGGTTCAGGAAGTTCGTTCCTTTGACCACGCGCCCGCGATCGACGTCCAGACACGGAATAACTCGTTTGGCTAACATGAATTTCTCTCAAAGCCACGGGAAAATACTGCAGGCCACGGGAAAATACTGCGAAATGCTTGCGTGCGGGGCAAACCGTCTAGCTTAACAGCGGAGCGACTGAAACCCGCCACGTCGACCGACGCTCACTGCCCCGACCGGAGGCCTGAGTTTAGCGGAAGCTTTGGAATTGGTTAGCCCTCAGCGGGCTCCTGAACGGCACTGTCGCGAAACTCGTCAAGAGCTCCACGGCTGCCGCACTCGCCAACATCTTCTCGGAAACCCAATCTTCTTGGAAACCCGCCGCGAAATTTTCCCAGCGTGGAATTTTCACCCGTTACCGACTCAATACAAAAAGAGGCACCTGCTATAGGTACCTCTTGGGTGTTCAAGCGTCGCACTTTGAACGCTTTAACGCGTTGCTCGTGATTAGTTGCTAGTGCCAAACGGATCGCTCATACCGGCCGCAGGCGGCGTTGAAAAGGGGTCGGTTGCGTCAGGTGCCGTCGCCGGAGCCACCGTGCCAGGAACCGCCGGGGCACTTGGGTCGTCTCCAAACGGATTGCTGGTGTCGGGCGCGATGGGTTGGATGGGATCGATCGTGGCCGTATCTGATCGCAGCCCGCTATCGCCAAACGGATCGTCAGTGGGCACAGGCGTGGCTGGTGTCGTAGCGCTTGGTGCTGTGCCCAGTGCCGGAGTACCCAGTGCCGGAGTGCCCAGTGCCGGAGTGCCCAGATTGGAGCTCGCTGGCGCTGTGCCGGCGACCCCTGTCTGCATCCGCGCTCGTTGCTCCGCGAGTTGTTGTTGGCGTACCGCCGCACGGGCATGCACTCGTGCATTTTCAATCTCCGCGCGAACGCCACCTTGGATTCGCTGCAATGCCTGGCCGATCTGGTAAGCATTACGGCTGGTCGCCTCGGCTCGCGCTCCCGCTTCAAAGTCAGCCGTGCCGGCCATTATTCCACCACCCTGCATGACCTTGCACAGCCCTAGGAAATAATGCACGCGCGGATCTTCCGAACCGCTTGCAAGCACTTGATTTAACAGCAATTCCGCGTTGGCGTAGTCACCCACGTAATAGTGGTGCACACCCTGGCCGTACAGCTCTGCCATCGCATCCTGTTGAGCCACAGCGGGAGCGGTGAAGCTTAGAAAACTTGATCCCAGGCAGCCAGCCGCCAACACCGCGCGTTTAAACCAATGGGGCATCGCCCGTTCTCCTTCAAATAGAATTCTGAGCCGCATCATGTACGCTAAATCACATGTGTGCCAAATATATGCGAAAAGTCTGCGGATAAGTTCCGACTGGACTGGTGATTCCGATCGTAGGCGATATCGGTAGGCATCGTTCGTGAAGCGAATTCTAAGACTTGCAGGCCAGTAGAAGACAATTCCCGCGAAAAAACCGATAATACGAGCGGTTCGCCGAGCCGCAGAAAAAGGGCAGTGAGCCATGATATTAATTGCACACAACGCCGCACGCAAGAGTTTCAAAACGATGGAATGACTACGAATCCTAACTTCCGGCGCAGCGGGCAAGCTAGTGCGCTGTCCAGATTGAAAATTGGGGTACGGGTGGCACGCTACGCCGACGAGCTGCAGGTTGTCGTAATCCAACAGAGCGCGGACGAACCACGTCGCGCTGCGAACATAAACGTACTTATTGTCATTAAGCAGATGCGGGTGGGCCGTTCGCAGTACCCGCAACTTAGCCGCCGCTGCGTTCGTAGCAAGTTTCAAAGCTAGTGGGACGGCAATCAACGCCGCCAAATACCAATAAGACGACCCCAGGACTTGCGCCAGGATGATCGCGGTGACGATCGCCGCGACCGACAGCAATTGACGAAACGCGGAGGCGAAAACAATTTTGACTTCGCTCAATTGAGCTAATCGTCCGCAAAAAGCACGCATTGCAATGTTACCTCCACGTGTGCTCAGTCTTGGCCTGCAAATTAATCACCAAACGAGTGGTTCTGTTAGGCCTTGTGAGTTTTCCTGGGCGGTAATATCATTTCCGATTGTTCTGAACCGAAACGAAAATGCTCGGAACATCGCGCCTAGGGGGTGGATGTTTTCCCTTAAAAGCTGATTAGCCGCCTAAAATGCACATCTCCGCTTCCCTTGTTGACCTACTCAATATAGCCAATGCAGGCAAGGTGATGATAGCGCAAGCGGTTCCAGCACCCCCGGGTGAGGCCGGAGGAGCACCGGCAGAGGGGGTGGCTGGGTTTATCACCAGTTTCTTCCAGAACCCGATTAACGTCTTGATGTTGGCCGCGATGCTGTTTTTCGTCATTGTCTTGCTGCCACAGCAACGTCAGATGAAGGCAAAACAGAAAGCGCTCGACAAAGCTCTAGCTGAACTGAAGAAGAATGATCGCGTAATCACCGCCAGTGGGATCCATGGCACCGTGGTTCAATCGAATATAGATGAGGCGATAGTCACAGTGCGGATCGACGAAAACTCGGGAGCGAGAATGACGATCAACCGCGACGTGATTGCCAAAGTAATAGCCAGCGACAAGTGACCATACCGCAAATCGACCTGCATGTCCCTCGCTAAATGATTAGCGAGCCAACCATAGAATTTTCTCAGGGACTTCCAATGGACTGCTTCTCCGCGTTAGACCTCCTGACCACTCCGTTGTATCTCATTGCTCAGACTGCGGCCGATCAGACGGTGGCTGTCAGTGAAGGCGTTCCCAACATCAGGCCATTGTGGCAAACGTGGGTTTACAACTTCGTCTTCGTGTTAAGCATTTTCGTCCTGCCTTTCGTGCTCAGCCATTTCATCACCCGCGCGATTCGTACACCCGCGCTTTCGGGTCGATTGGGAATCATGTTTGCCGCCATCGCCGCGGGTTTTCTGTTCGCCTACAACAATAATTTCCAGATGAAACTCGGCCCCGACATGAAGGGGGGCACCAACTTGGTCTATGAGATCAAAGCCCCTGCGGATGGATCTCAAACGATTAATGCGGGTGCATTGGCGGTCGCGCTTACCGACCGACTCAATCCTTCAGGAACAAAAGAGATCTCGATTCGGCCCTATGGCGAATCGCAAATTGAAATCATTGTGCCGGAAGTCGATGAATTCGCCATCTCCGAGATCAAACGACGCATCGGCACCGCCGGGATGCTCAAATTCCGTATCGTTGCCAACACAACCGATCACGATGACATCATCCAATTGGCGAGGCAGCAAGCCCAGAATGCGGACCGTATGGCGCGCATTTCGGTCGCTGTGAATCGAGCAGACGGTCATACCGTTGGTCGTTGGTTCACGGTCGGCCGCGAAGATACGATGCAAAATGGACTTTATCCGCTCAGAACGCCGGTCATCGGGGATATCATCCGCAATTCTCTTACCGGTGAACTGATTGTTAATCCGCCGTTGGAAATGGACGAAGACTTTGCGCTCGAACGCTGGCTGCAACGTCAGGGAATTCCGGACGTCGATGTGCTCATGGCGTTTGAGAAAGCTGGCGTGCCTTACGTCGAAGTTTCTGGCGACGATCTCGCGAGTTCTGCCATGGAGTTTGATAGCAAAACAGGTGAACCAACGGTCGGGTTTAAGCTCACGACCGAGGGAGGTTCGAAAATGTTGCGAATGACGGTGGCCAATCAGCCCGACGGTCGCTTCCACCGCCGCATGGCGATCATCCTGGACGATAAGGTCCTGTCGGCTCCTCAGTTGAATTCACCGATCAGCACCAGCGGGCAAATCACCGGCCGATTCACTCAAAAAGATGTCGAATTTCTCGTCTCGATCCTGCGTGCAGGCCGCCTACCAGCTACGCTTAGCCAAGAACCTACGAGCGAAACCCGAGTGGGTGCGGGCTTAGGGGCGACAACTGTCAGTAAAGGCTTTTATGCCTCTTTGGTGGCCGTGATTGCCACATTTACATGCATGTTGCTGTATTACAAGTTCGCTGGAGTAGTTGCCTCCCTGGCTCTGATCATCAACGGCCTGCTCATCTTTGGGATCATGATCTTCATTGGGCAGCCACTGACTTTGGCTGGTCTCGCCGGTCTGGTGCTCACCGTGGGTATGTCGGTCGATGCAAACGTGCTGATTTTCGAACGCATTCGCGAGGAACGAGCTCGCGGAACTGCAGCGCGGTTGGCGATTCGGAATGGCTTCGATCGCGCCCTGACTACGATTATCGACTCGAACCTAACGACGCTGATCGCCGCCATCGTGCTGTATTGGATCGGTACGGACCAGGTTCGCGGCTTTGCAGTGGCCCTGATCGTCGGTATCGGCACCAGTATGTTTACGGCTACCTTCTGTTCACGAATCATGTTCGAAATGGCTGAAAAACTTGGTATCGTCAATCTCTCCATGCGCGATGCGATCGCTTTCTTCCGAAATTTGACCCATACCGCCGACATCGATTTTATGAGCAAGCGGAATGCGTGCTTCTCCTTTTCCGCGCTGTTGCTGCTACTGGGCGCTCTGGCCGTTTTTGCCCGCGGCAAGGATCTGCTGAACATCGACTTTACCGGTGGAACGAGTGTGACATTTCAGTTGACTGAGGCCGTTGAAGCCGACCGTCTGCGCGATGTGACTCGCAAGATTCTCGACAAGGATGAAGATGGGGAAGCCATCCAGTCCACCTTGGTCCGTGTCGAGCAGGACCCTATCGACACTGTGTATACCTTGGTTACATCGCTTAAGAATCGGGATCTTTTGCAGCAACTGTTAGTGGACGGGTTCCGGGCTGAAAAGTCTGCCGACTTAGTGACTTATTCTATGAAGGTGATTGATAGTCCCAAAGCGACCAGCTCGATGAGATTGCCGCGCGGAAATCAGTCCAACCTAGTACGCTTGGTCGCTTTCCAGGAACCAGCGGCAGCAGAAACCCAAGAGCCTGCGGCAACAAAAACACAGGCAACTCCCGCAGCCACCGAACCACCGGCTACACCCGAAGCAACGGTCGCGACCGATCCTCCACCGGCTACTCCGACTCCGCCCGTAACCGAATCACCAGCCATACCTAAAGCGGAGCTCGAAACGGATCCTGCAGCGGCCGAAGCCGCTGCGACCCAAACACCAGCGGCGGGCACTCCGCCGGCGGCAGATGTTGTCGGCTCAATAGAAGCAAAGCCACCTGTCACCACGCCAGTTGTGACTCACACGGTGACGCTGCAATTGTTCTCGAGTAACAACGATCCAGACGCTACCATCGCGGCGAAGACGGCCAAGATGGACGGACCAACCCTCAAGGAAAAACTGATCGAAGCGGCCAATTTGGTTAATCTGGTGATGACCGATGTTCAGTTTCGCGTCGAACCCGAACCGATGCCCAGCGATTGGAAACCTGACGATGTTTCTGGATTTTCAACCTGGAAGGTTACGCTCCCGTTTGGTCCTGAGCAAACCAAACAAATCACCGATGAGTTGGAGACGCAATTGGCGAAGCAACCTTTGTGGCTGTCGCTGAGCAGTATTGGTGAACGCATCGCTGGTGAAATGCAAGAAAAAGCCATTGGTGCAGTCCTCATAAGCTTGATCTTTATCGTAGCCTACATCTGGTTCCGTTTCCAAAAAGTAGCTTACGGTTTGGCAGCCGTGGTCGCCCTTGTTCACGACGTGATCATTACGCTTGGTGTCATGGCGATGTGCCACTGGCTAGCGAAACCACTTGGATTCTTACTGATCGAAGACTTCAAGATAGGGCTGACCGAGGTCGCCGCGTTTTTAACGATCATCGGCTACTCCTTGAACGACACGATCGTGGTGATTGACCGCATCCGCGAAGTTCGCGGTAAGAGCCCAATACTGACCGGGAAGATGGTTAACGATAGTGTGAATCAGACGCTCAGCCGCACTTTGCTAACCAGCGGTACTACCATCTTGACCTTGTTCATCCTGTACGTGCTGGGTGGTGAAGGTATTCACGCCTTTGCCTTTGCACTACTGTTTGGCATCGTCATCGGTACTTACAGCTCGATCTTTATCGCAGCCCCGATCCTGCTGTGGTTAGCAAACCGCGATGTACCCACTAATCAGCGCGGGGTGCTGGCCAAGAACTAGTGCTCTGTCCAGATTAGATTTTGGAATCCTTTTGTTTTGTGTGGCACTGGCTTGCCAGTGGTTATTGAGACTTAGCAGCTTGCCCGTCGATCAGCCAGTTGTCCCAAGATCTTGAAATTGGCCGCAACGCACTAGCGTCGGTTTCTTCGGCTTTTGTTTTGTGTGGCACTGGCTTGCCAGTGGTTATTAAGACTTAGCAGCTTGCCCGTCGATCAGCCAGTTGTCCCAAGATCTTGAAATTCGCCGCAACGCACTAGCGTCGGTTTCTTCGGCTTTTGTTTTGTGTGGCACTGGCTTGCCAGTG
>JBBQRC010000149.1:0-9267 GCA_038215215.1 Pirellulales bacterium | reverse complement strand
CGATCGCGTCGCCACGCTAGCCGTCGTGAATCCTCGACACTGGTGAACGTGCAAGCTGGCAATCAAGAAACACACGGGCGAGCCCGTGCCACACATACTGCGAGCTCGTTTTGTGTGGCACTGGCCCCGCCAGTGGTTTTTGAGCCTGAGCAGCTTGCTCGTCGATTGGCCAGTTGTGCGATTTAGTAAGGGAAATCGCTGCGTCCGTCGACACGCTTGCCGTCGTGAATCCTCGACACTGGTGAACGTGCAAGCTGGCAATCAAGAAACACACGGGCGAGCCCGTGCCACACATACTGCGAGCTTGTTTTGTGTGGCACTGGCCCCGCCAGTGGTTTTTGAGCCTTAGCAGCTTGCGCGTCGATTGGCCAGTTGTGCGATTTAGTAAGGGAAATCCCTGCGTCCGTCGACACGCTAGCCGTCGTGAAACCTCGACACTGGTGAACGTGCAAGCTGACAATGAAGAAACACACGGGCGAGCCCGTGCCACACATACCCCAATTTTTAATCTGGACAAAGCACTGCTGTTGCCGTGGAACATGCGTTTCCCTAAACAGCAAACTGGAAGAACCAGTTCGGCGATCGCCCTGGGCGTACGAGTTGGGCGAACCAACTGGTTGGACAAGGAGAGGCGAAGTTGCATACAGATTTTTCGATCAGTCGTTGCTCGCGTCGCTGTGCTAGCTCAGGCAGGGCGCTGGAGCCGGGGGAATGGTACGTCTCGGCGGTCATTGGCCAAGGAGACGACGTGGTGCGAAAGGACTTCGCTGCCTCAGCTTGGCAGGCACCGCCGGAAAATACGATCGGCTGGTGGCGCTGCCGGATGCCTTCGGCTCAAGCTAAGAAGCTGCGACCGGCTCCCAACGGTGTGTTGCTCGACACCCTCAGCGAACTGTTCATCCGGTCAGGCAAGGAGCCACTCGCCTATCTGCTAGCATTGCTGCTGTGCCGCCGCCGAGTCCTGCAGGATGAAGGTGGCAGCGACGAGCAAGTTTCAGGGGAAAATCAAGTTTGGAACGTAACTTGTCCCGGTGATGGCCGCCAATGGGCGGTTCCTGTTGCGGTTCCAGCTCCTGGTGTGGTAGAAGCTGTGCAGGCAGAGCTGAACGGTCTGCTGTTTACGGAAGAATAGTCCGAGGTCCGGCTGGGAATTTTCAAACACTGTCATGACAGGAGATCGTCCAGCTTTTGAGCTGTTGTTGGGTCTGAACTTAAGAAACTAACTCGCCCCTCCTACACAGCAGGTTCCAGAGATGAATGCATGGGGTTAAGCAGATCTCGCTCTCCCCTGGTATTTCCGGGGGGAGAGGGTTGGGGTGAGGGGGCCGAATCCCACGGAAAGTCGACCCCTCACCCTAACCCTCTCCCCTGAGTACAAGGGAGAGGGGACTCGTGAATTGCTCTCCCCTGAGTACAAGGGAGAGGGGACTTGTAAATTGCTCTCCCCTGAGAACAAGGGAGAGGGGATTCGCAAATTGCTTTACCCCGTGCCATTCGTGCTCGAGATCGAGTTGCACTGGGCGTCATACCGAACATAGGTTGTCACAATTGACTGCTGCTGGATTTAATGCGAAAGGTTTGGCCGCCAGGCCTGCCGCCATGTCTCGCCGAGACGCGGAGCTCGGGTGCACGGCAGCTTCGTCGGTCGAGATCGAAGTGCAGGTCGAGCGGGCGGTGGGACGATTGAAAGTGTTGACAGTCTCGGAGAGGCTGACCTGTGTGTTAAGATTCAAGCTGCTGTGGTTGCTGGGAATCTGCTTCGTCTGCGGTGGTGCTACGTGTGCGCGAAAACGAACGATCTCCGAATTTGCGCCGCCGAACATCTTCCAACAAACGCCATCCTTCGAAGAATTATCCCACTACACCAATCGTAGTCTGGCTATCGAGCGGATCGAGTCCAACACGCTGACAATCACCAGCCCTGACTTCGCGGGCAAATTGAATGGTACGCTGCAGTGGGAACGTCCTCATAATTTTAACCTGCAGGCCTACATGGGATCGCGGTTGATGGGCACGGTCCTGGCCGCGGGTAGCAATGCCGACGAGTTCTGGTTGCAGACACAAGGAACACTCTACCGTGCGCGGCATGATGAATTCGAAGCCCAGACGGGACCACGACACATCTTGCCGGTCTCGCCGTTGTGGCTGCGCGAGGCACTCGGAATTGTGGAATTTGATCCCACGTTTGAGCATGAGGGCCCGCTAGTCCGCACCGACGGGCGACTGGAAGTCCGCTCGCTGATCCCCTCCCCGCGCGGATCCTACCGTCGTGTCTTGGTGTTCGCCCCATCCACGGGTACTGTCGAAGAAACGCTGCTCTATGATCAAACGGGAAAAATGGTTGCCAGTGCTCAGCAGAGCCAGCATGAATACTATTCGGCGATCAACTCAAGCTTGCCGCATCACGTCATCGTGCAATTGCAACCCGATCAGGGACCGGGCATGTCCTTTACTATCGAAGTCGGTTTTTACTTGCTCAACCAAGCTCCCAACGCTCAGTCCAACGCGTTTGTGTCTCCCGATCCTACCGGTTTGTTGCTCCGCGATCTCGTCAACGAAAACGCGCAAATGGGACAAGCCGCGGCGGTGCAGCCCGTTTATCGATCGACGAGCGTGCAGCCCTACGCTGATGGATTACAGGGATTTAGAAGGTAATTGGAACGTAGCGAGTTAGACCTGTCCGAAAAGGGGTCTGACCCGAATGGCACGGGATTAAGCAGATCTCGCTCCCTCGCCCCCGGTATTTCCGGGGGAGAGGGCTGGGGTGAGGGGGCCGAATCCCGAGGAAAGTCGACCCCTCACCCTAACCCTCTCCCCTGAGTACAAGGGAGAGGGGACTCGTAAATTGCTTAACCCCGTGCCATTCGGGTCTGACCCTTTGGAAGCGATCCGATTTCATTGGTTTTTTCTGCTCGCCGGAGAGGGTCAGACCCCTTTTCGGACAGCGTCTTAGGAGATTGTGGCATGTGGTTGGTTTGGTTCGAGCGATTTTTCTTGAGCGTGACGGTTGTCTTGATGCCAACTGCTGCGTGGGGTCAGCCCAGTAGTTCCAGAGAACCGGTTGCCGCCCCCCGGATTCCGTCGACGGTGGTTCAGAGCGAATCGAGCGGAGCGGCCATCCCAGGATTTCAACCACAGGCCTTGAACTTGCAGGCGCCTCTTACCCAACCTCGCTCGCCAGCTTACCAAGGCGAGGCGGTGCATGGTAGTCAAAGTCTCTCCCTCGAGTACAGCGGGGATGCGAGCGCAGTTCAGGGAATACCAGAAGCCGATTATCTACTACCGGAAGAGCGCGTCAGTATCGCGGTTTACGAGCATTGCAATCGAGGCGTGGTCCATATCGCCACGCGATCGACTCAAATGCATTCCTTCTTGCAGGTGGCCATTCGTGAAGGAACGGGTAGTGGCTCCGTGATCGATTCTGCGGGAACAATTCTCACGAACCAACACGTTATCGACGGGGCGCGTGAAATTACGGTCCGGCTCTACAACGGCGTGTCTTATCCGGCTGAAATCATTGGACAAGATCCGGATACCGACATCGCGGTGTTGCGGATTGAAGCGCCAGCAGAGCATTTGGAACCGATCTCACTGGGCGATTCACAGCGATTAAAGGTGGGTCAACGCGTGTATGCGATTGGCAATCCCTTCGGCTTGGAGCGGACGATGTCGACGGGGATGATTTCCAGCCTCAATCGTCAGATACCCTCCAAGCAACGGCGGGTGATGCGTTCGCTGATTCAGTTGGACGCCGCGCTCAATCAAGGCAACTCCGGCGGTCCCCTGTTGAACACGCGTGGGGAATTGATCGGCATGAACACGGCGATCATGAGCAACAATGGAGATAGCGCGGGAGTTGGTTTTGCGATCCCGTCGTCGAGTATCAAGCGAATCGTGCTGCAGTTGATGACGCAAGGTCGCGTGACGCGGCCCACCATCGGTATCACTCGCGTCTATGAGAACGAACGCGGCCTGCTGATCGTGAGCCTCGCGTCAGGCGGGCCGGCGGAAGCGGCGGGATTAAAAGGTTTTGGCCTGGTCACGAAGATTTTCCGCCAGGGCTTGTACAAGTATGAGCAGAGTTCCATCGATCCGTCCACCGCCGATTTGATTCAGTCGGTGGATGGCCAACCGATCAAAAGCGCCGATGAATTGCTCGAAGTGATCGAAATCAAACAACCCGGCGAAACGGTGGTGCTGGGCATCCAGCGGGCGGGTCAAACTCTACGCATCCCCGTCACCCTCGGAACCGGCGAATAAAGCACTCGCGCGCGAGGAGGTAGGTTGTAGGTGGTAGGTTGTAGGTTGTAGGTGGTAGGTTGTAGGTGGTAGGTGGTAGGTGGTAGGTGGTAGGTTGTAGGTTGTAGGTTGTAGGTTGTAAGTGGTAGGTTGTAGGTTGTAGGTGGTAGGTTAAAGTCGATCACTGCCTCAACATCCGCAATGCGTTGGCTCCCGTTGCAAGTAACCGCGGCTAACGCCGTGCGGCTAATGGAGTGCCGATTTATTTGCAGTTTTTCGCGGGCTGACATCCGGTTTGCGCAGCGCATCAAGCCTGGACTTGGGGGCACCATGAACCAAAGTTATCGGCACTTGCGAATCGATGAAAGTCTGTTTGATCGTGTCACCATTTGGTTCGATGTCGAAGCCAGATCGGTGAATGTTTTTAGTGAACCGGTCTTGGATGAACTGCGGGCGGTGATCGAGTGGGCGTCACAACGCGGGAAGAAATTACCCTTGGTGTTTCGCAGTGCCAAACGCCACGGCTTTGTAGTCGGGGCCGATCTGCGACGTCTGTTATCGATTGAGACCGAAGCCGAACTCAGGCAGTTTCTTGCCAAGGGTCAAACGGTTTTCGAACGACTGGAGCAATTTGATGGTCTTTCGGTAGCGGTGATCCAAGGTGCTTGCCTGGGCGGTGGTCTGGAGTTGGCGCTAGCCTGTAACTTTCGCTTAGCCGTCGATGTGGAATCAACGCAATTGGGTATGCCCGAAGCCACGTTGAGCCTGATGCCCGGTTGGGGTGGAACTCAGCGCTTAATCAGGACGGTAGGTGTTACCAAGGGACTGGCGATGCTGTTAACTGGACAAGCGGTTGACGCCCTGAGAGCACGCGATTTCCAGTTGGTGGATAGCGTCATTGCGGAAACCGATTTAGAACCCGCTTTAACAAGCTTTCTAGGCAACTTGGTTGATCCTGTTTCGAAAAAGGCTTCAGTTTGCGGCCGGTCTGCGGCTTCCAATCTGGCTGCCTGCGAAGCTGAACTCGCCGAATTTGATCTCCACGATTACGGCACGTTGTCACCGGCACAGGCGGCGATCTATCAAGCGGTTTCGATGGGCATCACTGACTCGACGGAAGCTGGCTTACGTGCCGAACGCGAATTCTTTTATCCGCTGTTGATGTCAGCCGCGGCACGGCAGAGTCTCCAAAGATTTGCCAACCGCTGACTCAAGTGAACAGTGGCAGCGGTTGGTAGCTGCCGCCAAGGACAGGTGTCGGATTGGTGCCGAGCCATGACTCGAGCACGGAGGCATAGACTTGCCGAAAGTCGAACTCATGTTTGAGATCGCCGTCTTGTAAGGCGGTGAGACTCGGTAGTTGGCCAACGAAGCCGGGCCTGACGCTACCACCGCAGAGGAACATGGGTCCGGCGGCGCCATGATCGGTACCTCCGCTGACATTTTCTGCCACGCGTCGACCAAATTCACTAAAGGTCATGACGCAGACACGCTGCCCATGACCGTGGGCATCCAGGTCACGCACCAGCGCGCTGACCGCATCGCTCCACTCTCGTAATAGGACCTCATGTGTGGCGGCTTGTAAGGAATGCGTGTCGAAGCCATCCAGTTGCACGTAGTAGACCCGCGTCGTCAGTCCAGCATCAATGAGCTGCGCGACGACCCGCAATTTTTTGGCCAGCTCCGTCTCGGGATATTGAACATCACTGCGATAGCTTTGCGTGGCTTCAGTCACGCGCTGGCTGGCAGCCAGGGCAGAAGTGGTGCTGGATTGGAGAAAGTTCAGCAGATCACTGGAATCACTGGAATCACTTGCAGTGGCCGGCAGGCTGTTGTTCAGCAGCGTGCGCAGCGACTGCCGATCTTTTCCCTGAAGTTGAAATTCGCTAATTTCTTTGACGGTTGGGACACGTACGCTTTTGGAGACGACGGCAAAGGGCTGTTGTTCCCGACCTAGATGTAACGCTGGAACATCACTTCCCGCTTCAACTCGCTGGGTGTCCAGAAACCTCCCTATCCAACCGTCAGACCTGGGTTCTTCTTTACGGCGACAGGTGTGCCAGATGTCCATGGATTCGAAGTGCGAGCGATTGGGTTGGTCGTATCCCACAGCCCGCACAACCGCCAAGCGTCCCGCTTCGAATAAGTCATGCAGGCCACGTAGCGTCGGGTGAAAACCAACGTCATCGTCACACTTTAGCACCGCGGAGGGGGCTAGCCCCAGCTTGGGACGCGCGGCTAGATAAGCTCCATCCGCGTAGGGTACAACGGTGTTGAGTCCGTCATTACCACCAGACATCTGCACCACGACAAGAATCCGCTCGCCGGAGGTTGCACGTGCCTCAGCAGCGTGAGAAAAGCACGCAGGCACCGAGGCACCTATCCCGATGGCGGCGGCACCACCAATCGAGGAACGCAGAAAACGACGTCGCGTGGAATGCATGGTACAGTCCTAATGAATATCAGCCGAGTTGGCACTGGGGTAGGGACGTGAACGCGCGCAGCAGGTAACGAAGTTTCACTTCTTCGTCACCTGGTTGCGAATCAACGGATTGACGCAGTTCGGCTCTGGTAGTCGCGGCCAGCGGCATGGCCAGCAGGCACTTCTCAAAGTAGGCGATCGCCTCATCGACATCGCGCGCACCATTACTTTTCAGATACTCAGATAGGCTTTGACCGCCAAAGCGTGTCGCTCCATTTTCGAAGATGTTGGCAAACAGGTTGGCACGCCCCAGCAGGGTGGACGAATTGATCCAAGCGCGACCACCGTCCCAGCCCTTTACGTTGGGTGGGAAAAAGAGGCCTTGCCCGATCTCTTGAAGTCCAGCGGCGACCACCTGCGTATTGGTGGTGGCTTGCAAGCAACGCAACGTGCCCACAATTAGCTCCGCCGGTGATTTGATCTTGCGGCCGATTGCGTGCTGCGAAAAAAAGATGTTGCTCTTGAACAACATTTTTAATGTAGGAGCGATCTGCAAGTTGTGCTGACGAAACGTATCGGCCAAAGGTTGCAGCAGGGCTGCACTTGGAGAAGGCTCGTCGCTAATGAAGTAGCGATACCATTTCCTGGCGAGGAACTGCTCAAGTTGCGGTTGTTCGAGGACGACGCGCACGCCATCTTCACCGTCAAATTGACCGCTTTGCCCGAGGATGTGCTTGTTTTCGCCGTCATGCTGGTACGGGTTTTTGCGGAACCTCTTGTTCTTGATTTCCCAGCCCGTAAAGCAACGTGCTAATTCCAACACGTCGCGTTCGCTGTAATTGCCTTCGCCCAGGCAAAAGAGTTCCATGAGTTCGCGCGCAAAATTCTCGTTGGGATGCGACTTGCGATTGCTGGTTGAATCGAGATAGATCAGCATGGCGGGATCTTGGGAGATCTTTTGTGTCAGCTCGCGAAAATCCCCCAGCGCATGTTCGCGGAGAAACTGGTTCTGATTCCACATCATGCGGGCGTCTTGAACTTTATCGGCCCCCGTGGCGAAGTGACCGTGCCAAAAGAGCGTCATTTTCTCGAGCAACTGATTGGGTGTAAACAACAGGCGATACACCCAAGCGGCGGAGAGCTGTTTAGGGTCGCCGCCAGAGACCACAGACTCGGCTAATGCATCCCCGGTAGCGCGGAAATCGTTGCTCTCAGTGTTACGAGAAATCAGCTCGTCGATGACCTCTGCGGGAGTGCGCGCGACGGCGGATTCCAGTTCGTGATGCTCAGCGCCAAACCCAGCTCGCCGATACAAATGGGCTGCCAGAAAGCGGTCCCAAGGTTGCTCAAGGGTCGGTTCAAAGGGTCGCCAAGCCCAATCGGGATCGATGCCTTGCATATCTTTCATGAGAATTACTTGCCCTCTTCCAAGTCGACGCCAAGGCCCACTCGCAGCTGAAGCTGGTCGTTCCCCACCTCAAGATTGAGATTCGCGTCCTTGAAGTAGCTCAGCAGTTCCAACAGAACACCGATTTCTCCAGCAGCTTCCTCGCGGCTGTGCCCTTTTTCCAGCATGTTGTTGGCGATGAGCTGAGATTCATTGGCCGATAGGATGCTCTTTAAGGTCTTTACATCCACGTTAGCTGTCGTGTTCGCGCTGACCGCTTTCGGATCGGAACCGGCAGCCGACGCGGTGTTCGCGGCAACCAGCTCGCGGGCCAGCGCGGCGGTACTAGCCAAGATGACGCGCTCACCGCTGAAGGCCAGCGTAGGCGAAAAATTGAAGTTGATCGGGGCCGCTATATCTTCACGCAGCGATCTATCAGGAACGTAACTGGCAGTGACAAATTGGGCAGAGCCTTGCGACTCCATACCTAAATCAAATTGTGGTTGCCCATTTGTGGCCCCGGTGATGTTGAGGAAACCAATAAAACTCTGAAAGACACGTCGCAAGTCTGGCTGCGTCTCGGCCGGGTTCTTCATCGTAAACTGAAAAGCAAAAGCGGGCAATTTGATGGCCGGAACGGGCTTTAGGCTACTAAAATCTTGAGCGCTACCCACAATTTGGACATCACTCGTCAGAGCTCCCAAAATGTCCTCGCCAAAATCTCGTCCCGCAAAGAAGGTCGTCAATTGCGTGTCTGCTTTGGCCAACTCGTCGTTCCCTCGGTCGGTCAGTAGATCACCAGCTCGCAACCACATTTGCGATAGATCGCGATGGGCCGACAGTGCAAACAGGCGATTGGGGACTTCTAACAGCGATGGAGCCGCCGCCAACTCGGGCGATCCGAAATAGTATTCGCGCGGTGATTCCCACTGGCGCTGATGTGGTGTGGTGATGTTGAGCCCAAGGCTCTGGCTAGTCAACTCAAGCTTGGCGGCAGCAAACGGTGTGTGCTGCAAGTTGGCGAGCAGCCCACCGAAGATGACTTCGCCAAAAAAATTGTCACTCTTTTCTTTGAACAGTCCTGCGGCGATGCCGGCGCTGTGCAGGGCAGCCGTATCGACGTAAGCAGTCAGCGTTGGATGGCTGGCGCCTGCGTCCCACTGCGACCGCGCCGCCAGATAACGTTCGTTGGACTGCAGCGAATCCGGCTTCTTATCCA
>JBBQRC010000148.1:0-9285 GCA_038215215.1 Pirellulales bacterium | reverse complement strand
AAAACGAAGGTTCTGGGACAGCCGTCGCGGTTAGCCGCACAAAATCAAAGCCAACTTCCAGGTCAGCAGCTGGGAATGCCGCGTCAATGCGCTTGAGGTTGACCAGGCGAATCAGCCGCCGAGCGTTAACTCGTGGTTTCTTCGGAACCGGACGCTAACGCGTTGCGGCTGATCGGACGCTAATCTCCCCACGATGCTTAATGGCGCAGAAGCAAACTCGAATGTGCGCGATTTCTCTCCTGAATTATTGGGAAGATGAAAAAAGTCCCGATGACAGACTCGCAAATTGCAGCGTCGGTTTGCCGGCTGGGAGGTTGGGCGAGCGGCTGTCGTCTCCTCTTTTAGGGTGAATTGATTTAGAATTCCGGGCCAGCTCTGAAGTTCTTGCCCCCACTCTAACTCGACGACTCCCATGCTTGATCGAAAACTGATTGTTGAAAATGTGGAATTGGTCAGGGAAAACTGCCAACGCCGAGGTGTGAAGGCTGATGTCGATCGACTCGTCGAACTGGAGACTCAACGTCGGGCAAAACTGAGCGAATCGCAGGAATTGAATCGCTTGGCGAACGAAAAAAGCAAACAAATCGGCTCGGCGAAGTCGGCGGAAGAACGCGAGCTGCTAAAAGAGGCCGGTCGCCATTTGCGCGAGCAAAAGGATGCTGCTCAGGCGGCTCATGATGAACTGGAAAAGCAGGTTCACGAACTGGAAGTCCACATTCCGAATTTGACCCATCCGGCGGCTCCGATTGGCCACGACGATCAAGCCAACACAGAAATCAGCTTCGGTAAAACACCGGTTCCGAAGTTTGACTTCAAAGCCAAAGATCATGTGGAGCTGGGCAAAGCGCATGACATGATCGATTTTGAGGCGGGTGCACGGGTGGCGGGAGCGGGGTTTTATTTCCTTAAACGCGATGCAGTGCTGCTCGAACTGGCTTTGCAGCAGTTCGCGGTGCACCAGTTGGTCGCCCGTGGCTTCATTCCCGTCACGACGCCCGACGTGGCGCACACTCAAATTCTGCATGGTATTGGTTTTATGCCACGCGGGCCCGAAACGCAGATTTATTCGATTGAACACACCGATCTCAACTTGGTGGCCACGGCAGAAATTACGTTGGGTGGCATGATGGCGGATCAGACAATCGACGCCGAAGACTTGCCGTTGCGAATGGTAGGTATCAGCCACTGTTTCCGGACCGAGGCCGGGGCCGCTGGTCGCGCCTCGAAGGGGCTCTACCGCGTGCATCAGTTCACTAAGATCGAAATGTTCGCCTTTACGTTGCCGGACCAGAGCGACGCGATCCACGAAGAATTGCGTCAGATCGAGTGTGATTTGTTCGATGCACTTGAGATTCCCTACCGTGTGGTCGACACGGCCACTGGCGACTTGGGCGGTCCGGCCTATCGCAAGTACGACTTGGAAGCTTGGATGCCAGGGCGGGGCGAGGCAGGGGAGTGGGGGGAAGTGACCAGCACGTCGAATTGCACCGACTATCAAGCGCGGCGACTCAACATTCGCTATCGCGTGAAGGGTGAAAAGGGAACCCACTTGGTCCATACGCTCAACGGCACCGCCATCGCCATCAGTCGAGCGATCATTGCGGTGCTCGAAAATCACCAGCAAGCGGACGGGACGATTCGAGTTCCCAAAGTTTTGCAGCTTTGGATGGGCAAGGAAGTGATCGGGTAGCTTTCCAGGTTTACCTCCACCAGCCCTGCAACCTCAGCCCTGCAACCTCAGCCCTGTAACCTGGACGAGATCACTGGGCCAAAGCGATATGGATGCAGGTGGCGGCGCTGTCCATCTGCCGAGCCTGTCCGAGCGTCTTTCCCGCCTCCGTTCTTCCGTAGATTTGGCTTCATTCGTAGAATGATGCACTTCCCACACTGGGGCTAGCCCGATTGGACTCGGCGACGACCGTAGCCGCGCGTCGCAGCAAACTGGCTAGCAAAGGTGTAAAACCTCCGTCTCTGGACAGGAATTCGGCTCATGGCATCCCAAGTCGCCCAAGAACGCATTTACAATTTTTCTGCCGGTCCGGCTGTTTTGCCTCTGCCCGTACTGCAGCGTGTTCAAGAAGAAATGCTGTGTTTGCCAGGTGCGGGAGCCTCCATTCTCGAGATTTCCCACCGCAGCCAGTCCTATATCGATATCCAAGAGGGGGCCAAAGCTCGGCTGGCGCGACTGCTCGGAGTCGACGAGAGCTACGATATCTTGTTCTTGCAGGGGGGGGCCAGGCTGCAGTTTTCGATGATTCCGATCAACTTGCTGAAAGGCCGTACGCAACCCGCCCAATACGTGCTCACCGGCACATGGGGCAAATCGGCGCTCGACGAAGCCAAACGCGAAGGGCCAGTCGAAGTCATTTACGACTCGAAGTCGACCAATTACGACCGCCTGCCGCAACCCAGCGAATTGGCTATCAAGGCAGACGCCTCCTACGTTCACATCACTAGCAACGAGACGATCCAAGGGGTGCAATTTCCTGCCGACCTTGATACGGATTCGGCCCCTTTGGTCTGCGATTCATCCAGCGATTTTATGTATCGCCCGTACGACATCAGTCGCTATGGATTACTGTATGCCTGCGCCCAAAAGAATGCCGGCCCGGCCGGAGTGACCGTGGTCGTTATCCGTCGCGACTTGTTGGAAAGGTCGGCCAAGGATCTGCCGGGCTATCTGAGCTACAAGAATCACTCCGAAGCGGACTCGATGTGGAACACACCGCCGACCTTCGCGATATACGTGCTTGGATTGGTGGCCGAATGGCTCGAAGAAACCATGGGTGGGCTTGGCAGCATGTTGGCTCACAACCAACGCAAGGCGGCCATGTTGTATACAGTGCTCGATCAGTTTCCAGAATTCTATCTTGGGCACGCTCAAAAATCGGATCGCTCGTTGATGAATGTCACCTTCCGCTTCGCCAATGAGTCGGCGGAGAAGGAGTTCTTGAAGGGGGCGGCAGAGCAGGGGATGGATAACCTCAAGGGACATCGGAGTGTCGGTGGAATTCGCGCGAGCATTTACAATGCGATGCCCATGGATGGTGTGCAGGCGTTGGCAGATTACATGACCGAGTTCGCCAAGCAGCGCGCGTAGTAAATCGGCTTGCCCAAATTTTTGGCGGTCAGTCGCATTGTGCTGGCATCCGGTGGTGCATTAGTGAGTGAGAATAGCGACTGGACTGACTTTTTGACTCCCTCTCCCTAGTACTCTGGGGAGAGGGCCGGGGTGAAGGGCCGAATTAGCTGGTGATTCTGCCCCTCACCCCCAACCCCTCTCCCCCGAGTACGTGGGCGAGGGGAGTGACTTTCCCAATCCCTCTTCTCCCGAGTACGTGGGCGAGGGGACTGACTTTCCTGGGTGATCTGCGCTGCGGATCGATCACATTTTCATCAGGCCCCCTAAACCTCTCCCCCATGGGATGTTGCATCGAGTCGCTGTGTAGAAGTCGCAGTCAAGTGCGCAACATCCTACGGGGGAGAGAGGACGAAAAAATCGGACTGTTTATCAGCCGACGCGGTGCTCTGAGCGCTGTCGGCTACTGAATTTACATAGAAGGTTGATTACTGTAATGGCTAAGTTTCGTATCGCGGTTCTAGACCCTATTGCATCCGAGGGCATCGACTTGTTGAACGCGGAGGCAAACTTCGAGTATGAACAGTGCGCAGGGGCTGACGGCCAGCCGCTTAAAGGTGAAGAGTTGCGCGACACACTGCGAAACTTCGATGGCGCCATCGTTCGCAGTGGTGTGAAGATCACCGCCGAAGCAATGGAAGGTAACAGACGGCTGAAAGCGATCGTTCGGGCGGGGGTTGGTACGGACAACATTAACAAAGAGGCCGCCACGCGTCAGGGGATCGTGGTGATGAATACTCCCGCAGGCAATACGCTTTCGACCGCAGAGCACGCGTTCGCTTTGCTGCTTGCACTCTCCCGCTCGATCGCGCCTGCCTACCAAAGTTTGTGCAATGGCAAGTGGGATCGAAAACTGTACATGGGAACCCAAGTTGCTGACAAGACGTTGGGCGTGGTTGGTTTTGGGCGTATTGGTCGCGAGGTTGCCATCCGCGGCTTGGCGTTTGGCATGCGGGTAATCGCTTTCGATCCGTTTCTTACTGCGGAACAAGCCACGAAGATGGGCATTGAACGCGCAGAAACCGTTGCCGAAATGTTGCCGAAGGTCGATTATTTGACGGTGCACACACCGTTGACGCCGGAGACAAAACATCTGGTGGGTATGAAAGAGTTGCCACTGCTCAAGAAGGGCATCCGCTTGGTCAACTGTGCCCGCGGCGGAATCTATGACGAAGCGGCCTTGGTCGCAGGGCTCAAGAGTGGACAGATCGCTGGCGTGGCGCTGGACGTGTTTGAAGAAGAACCCTGCAGTAGCAGCCCACTGTTCGGAATGCCGGGTGTCGTTTGCACTCCTCACTTGGGTGCCAGCACCGAAGAAGCGCAGACGCAGGTTGCCGTCGAGGGCATTCAACTGCTCATCAATTTCTTTAAGACCGGGGAGATTCGCCATGCTGTCAACGTGGCTTCGATCGATCCTAAGACTCTGGAGGCGTTGCGGAGCTATCTCGACGTGGCCCATCGCATGGGCTTGATGCTCAGTCAGTGGCATACGGGTGTGGTCTCGGGGTGCACGCTGACGTATCGCGGTGAAGTGGCGGATCGCGATGTCAAACTATTGACCAATGCCTTTTGCGTGGGCTTGCTGGAACGGGCCATTGAAGACGTCAACATTATCAATGCTGAAATGTTGCTCCGCGAACGTGGCATCGAGTTGATCGAAAATCGAGGCCACGAAAAGGGAGCGTTTTCGTCCTCAATCACTGCCGAAGTGCGTGGCGGGGACCGCACCGCGCAAGCTTCGGGGACTGTCTTCGGACACAATATGCCACGTCTAGTAATGCTCGACGATAATCGACTGGAGGCCTATATAGATGGCCATATGTTGATCTTCTCGCATACCGATATACCGGGCATCATCGGTCACGTGGGGACCGTGTTTGGCAAGCATCAAGTCAATATTGCGCAGATGTCTGTTGGTCGTAGCGGTAATCAGCAGGGCGGGGACGCGATTGGTGTGTTAAACTTGGATAGTGAGCCGACACCAGAGTCGCTCAAAGAGTTGCTGTCAGTGCGTGGCATCAGTCGCGTGCAGGCTATTCAATTGCCGCCAGCGGGTCAATTGCCTGGTTGGCTGCAGGGCTAAACACACCGCAGTTGAGGCGTTTCTATAGTGACTGGCAAAGACCCGAAGTTGGTTGAAATTTATCGCTCAAACAGACTTGCCGCCGCTCATGGCATGAGAATGGAATTGGAGTCCGCAGGGCTCAAAGTTTTCATGGACGGCGAATTGCTGCAAGGCGGTTTGGGCGAACTGCCACTCGGTTGGGCAACTGCTGTCCGCGTATCGGTCAATGAGACGCAAGCGGACGCCGCCAAGGAACTGGTGAAACAATTCGAAGCGCGGAGGCAGGACACGGACCAAAATCAAGCCGCCGACCTAAATGTGTGCCTCGCCTGCGGTCAGGCAATGGCTGAAAACGAGACTCGTTGTACTGCCTGCGGTTGGACATTTCTGGACGTGCCGCAACGCAATCAGCGCGAAGACTGATTGGGAGCATCTCACCGAGACTTGACCGTCTTTGAGTCCCCATCGACAATCGGTAAAGTTCGGATACGGGCAGATTCACGAAACACTTAACAGAATTGCAAGCGATGAGTATCGCCGAAAAAAATGCCTTGGAGTCGATTAGCCAAGTGCCAAATGCTCTTGGGCGATTTGGCCAGTTTGGAGGTCGTTTTGTTCCGGAAACTCTCACGCGAGCGCTGACGGAATTGGAAGCTGAGTACGCTTCGGCGATCAAGGATCCAGCCTTCCAGACCGAATTGGACTTGTTGCTAAAAACGTTTGTTGGACGACCGTCGCCAATTTACCACGCCAAACGGTTGAGCGATCTGGCGGGCGGTGCGCAAATTTGGTTCAAGCGCGAAGACTTAAATCACACCGGGGCGCACAAGATCAACAACACGCTTGGTCAGGCGTTGTTGACGTTACGCATGGGAAAGACACGCGTGATCGCCGAAACGGGAGCTGGACAACATGGTGTGGCGAGTGCCACAGCCTGCGCCCATTTTGGACTTCCCTGCGTTGTCTACATGGGGGCCGAAGACGTGCGCCGGCAGCGTCCAAACGTCTTCAGCATGCGTTTGATGGGAGCCGAAGTCCGTCCGGTCACCAGTGGCTCCCAAACCCTCCGCGATGCGGTGAACGAGGCGATGCGTGACTGGATGGCGTCGGTTGAGACGACCCACTACATTATCGGCTCCGTGATTGGACCGCATCCTTTCCCCATGATGGTTCGTGATTTTCAGTCTGTGATTGGTCGTGAAGCGCGGCAGCAGAGTCTAGAAACGTTCAACCGATTGCCTGATACCGTCATCGCGTGTGTGGGTGGCGGATCGAATGCCGCCGGCATGTTCTACCCGTTTGTCGATGACGACGAGGTCAAGCTAATTGGTGTCGAAGCGGGAGGTTTGTCCAGTCAACCGGGGCAACATGCTTCGCCACTGTCGTTTGGTGCTCCCGGTGTCCTGCACGGTAGTTATAGCTACGTCATGCAAGACGAAGACGGTCAGACATCTCCGGTGCATTCGATCTCCGCGGGACTCGACTATCCCGGTGTGGGACCCGAGCACAGTTACTGGAAAGACAACGGACGCGTCGAATACACTTTTTGCCGCGATGGCCAAGCGCTCGAAACGTTTGACAAAGTCGCCAAGATGGAGGGCATTTTGCCGGCGCTGGAAACATCGCATGCGATTGCTCGAGCCATGGAAATTGCCGCCACCATGCGGCGCGAACAAATTGTGCTGGTATGCTTGAGCGGACGTGGCGATAAAGATGCCGCTGAAATCGCACGGCTCAAAGGTCAAGAATATTAACGATAGAAAAACTTCATGTCAGCCATCGACGAACGATTCAAACGATTTCGCAGCGCCGGAAAAAAAGCCTTTTTGCCCTTTGTGACCGCAGGAGACCCTTCCCTGGCTTTGACCGTGCGTCTGCTGGAAAAGCTTTCAGCCTGCGGCAGTGCCATTGCTGAAGTGGGTATTCCCTACAGTGATCCCATCGCGGACGGCCCGGTTATTCAGGCTTCGTACACGCGAGCACTGAATGCGGGTGTGAAACTGAAAGATATTTTTTCAGCAGTAGGTGAAGCGAAATCGCGTATCGAGATGCCGCTAGTCAGCATGGTCAGTTACGCGGTGATTCATCGGCTGGGAATGGAACGTTATGTCGCCGATGCACAGGTCGCGGGTTTCTCCGGAGCGATCGTGCCTGACCTGCTGGCCGAAGAAGCCGGCGAATTGCGCGCCGTTTGTCGGCAGCGGGATTTTTCATTGATCCACTTGGTCACGCCGACCACGACCCCAGAACGCATGCTGCGGATCGCGGAACTGTCGAGTGGCTTTGTGTACTTTGTGTCAGTAACCGGCATCACCGGCGAGCGCAATGCGTTGCCAAGCGGATTGCTGGACAAAGTAGCCTGGTTGCGCGAGCGTGTCGAATTGCCCATCTGCATTGGCTTTGGTATTAGCACTCAGGAACACGTAAAGCTGTTGGCTCCTGTTGCTGATGGTCTGATTGTGGGTTCCGCGATCGTGCGTCGATTTGTTGAGGAAGCTGATCCTGAAAAGGCACTGGCAGGAGTAGAAGCTCTGGCTAACGAATTGATCGCAGCGCTCGATGAACAATCGGTCGTGAGTGCCTGAGACTGGCCCGACGAAACGGTGTTAAGCGGGTAAAATTTTATGGTCGCGGGTAATGTTAATGCATGCCCCTTCCCCACCGGTACTCCGGGGGAATCATCGTAGAAAAGCGTTCTTCAGAAGCCCCTCACCCCCAACTCCTCTCCCCGAGTACAGGGCGATGGGAGTGACTTTCCCGGGTGATCTGCGCTGCGGATCGATCCCATTTTCGTCAGGCTAGGTTGACAGCGTGATAGGCGTCACGCAAGAAATGTATGGGGTTGTTCGGCAGTGTTGTGTGGCACAACGGACAGCGAATCGAGCTTGGCGACTGCGGCGATGTCCCTAGCGTAGCCGGCTTCTATCAGGTTGCGACCGCCGGCGGCTTGCGAGAGCAACTGAATGATGCGTGGCTGCGACGACGCGCCTGCTCCGTCTGACTGCTGCGCAAACAGGTCGATCGCCAGCATGGCGGAGTCATTGTTCAGCGCGCAGATTGTCAACTGCTGGCAGGCATGCGCAATGGCGCCAGCAGTCAGTACATCTTCGGCGGCGACCTGTCCGTCGGTTCCAGCGCACACCAGCCAGACTCTTGAAAAGCGGCTGGCGACGATCCACTGGGCCACGGCTTGACGATTAACCAGGCTTCCCAGCAGAATTTGCCCGGCGGTTGTCGCCGCAGCCACTGCCAGTGTGCCGTTGGTGGTCGAAAAAACCAGCCTCCGTTGGCCCACCGTTTCCGGCGTATATTCCAGCGGGCTGTTACCCAATTGAAAGCCAGCGATAGGGTGGCAGTGGCGTTCGCCACACAATAATGTATCTGGTCCCAACTGGCGTGCTAGCGTCCGGGCCGTTTCAACCTCTGCCGCTACGGATACTGCGGCTGCGCCAGCCTGTAGTGCTACGGCAGCGGTGGTGGTGAAACGCAGCGTATCGATAACGACGGCCAGAACGGGTGGTTGATCGCTGTGATTTGCCGACCAGTTGGCCGGCAAGAGTTGTGGCAGTAGCGCCACGGAAATTTCAAGTTGGTCAGATTGCATCGTCTTAGCCAAAAATGGACACGGTAGCTTTCAAGGTGGCCGACGGGTTCAGCTTGAGGTGCATCCTAAGCGTTTAGCCCAGCCCATCACCCGCCAGATTTTGGCCATATCGACCCCAAGTGGGGTAGGGGGCGTTGCCACTTTTCGCCACTTCTTGTAGTTTGCGGGGTGGTTGGCCAAGCAAAACTCTCACCCTGCTTAAGATTCACCCATGAGCCCTGCCCATTATGATCTCGAAAGCGCGCTCGACCGCTTTGGGCTGCAATCCTTTCGGCCTGGGCAGCGTGAGGTGATTGCCTCCATTGTGGATGGCGAAGAGTGTTTATGTGTGATGCCGACCGGTGGCGGAAAAAGTCTGTGTTATCAACTGCCCAGTGTGATACGGCCAGGACTAACCATTGTTGTTTCTCCGCTGATCGCGCTGATGAAGGATCAGGTTGATAGTCTCTGTCAGCGTGGTATACCGGCAGCGCTGAT
>JBBQRC010000147.1:0-9286 GCA_038215215.1 Pirellulales bacterium | reverse complement strand
TGCGCGCGCGCTGTGTTCCAATGCGTACCCGTCGAGCGTTGGACCGATCGAATCGTGTCAGCATTATTCTGTCGGTCCTGCATGCCTTGTGGTTTAACTTCAATCGTTTACCGTGGACTTATGACGCCCGGTAGAGGTTGTTCCAGATCTGCGGCGCTAACAGACTTTGGGCAGGTTCGAACAGTTACCAAGCTTTCGGAGCGCAATCTCGTTCGGGGCGCTCAGACGGGAGTCACAACCATTTGTCTTCAAACCAGTTCCGGGACGCGCACGTATTTTTTCTAATACCGCGTCTCACTCGTTTTTGTCGTTCGTAAGGTCGTAGGTCGTGATTTCCAGTAAAAAACCGTCGGGATCGTAAAAGTAAACCGAGTATGAAATCTCGTGATCTTGAAACTGGAATGAGACATCTCGCGATTGAAGTTCGCTTTGGGCTGAGCGGAAGTCTGCATACGTGGCTACTCGAAAAGCAAGATGCCAAGCTTGACGAACCGTCGCAGATCGGTGAATAAATGTGGCGAGTTGCGGAATGTGAGTACGACGCAACGTATCGCCGATATCTCATACCGGCGATTGATACCAACTGAACAGCGGGGGGGCTACTTCATCTTGCTGCGGGTCATCAGGTCGCGAAAGAAGGCAACTGATTCGTCGACAGAATCAGCTTGAATCAGTACCAAATCGCCTACTTGGACTTCGCCCAGGGCACAGTTGACAGCATCGGTCCAGTTGGCGAAGCAGAGATAGTCATTGATACGGGCGCCGATGGCCATCCCCTCTCGGAACAGTTGCATGATGTCACCGGGTTCGCGACCACGCACATAAGCCCCCTCGTAAAGGATAACGCGATCAAAGAAGTGACCGAGCATCTGGCCTTGGCGGATCATATCTTCGTCGCGGCGGTCGCCAGCGGTTGAGTAGAGCGCAATGCGGCGCTTGCTTGGATAGTGGCAGATCGCATCCAGCACATTCTTGAGGGCCGATGGGTTGTGGCCATAATCGATGATAACCGTCGCCCCGCCCCACTCTACGATATTGAATCGCCCTGGGCTGCCGTCCACGTTGGATGAAAAACATTCAAGGCCAGCGCGGATCACCTGAGCGGGAATGCCTTGCGCCCAAGTTGCAGCGGCCGCAGCCATGACATTTTCGATTTGGAAGCGGATGCGTCCACCGTGGGTCAATGGAATCTTGTCGAGCGAAATCAGGGAAAACTCCGAGTCGCCATGGGCCAAGATCAGAGATTGATCGCGTACGAAGACGACCCGCGCTCCGGCTTGTCGCCGCTCGACCAAGTAAGGATTGTCAGCGTGGTGTGAAAAAAAGACGACAGAGCCAGGGCACTTAGGTGCCATGGCGGCTACCAACGGATCATCGGCATTGAGGACGGCGTGGCCCTGAGGAGAGACTGCATCCACAATCGTCCGTTTGACGTCGGCTAACTGCGCGGTCGTGTGAATGTTGCTCAGTCCGAGGTGGTCTCCTTCACCGATATTGGTAACAACGGCCACGTCGCAATAATCAAACGCGAGGCCTTCACGGAGGATACCACCGCGGGCGGTCTCTAACACGGCGGCGTCAATGAGTGGGTTGCCGAGGATGCGACGGGCACTTTTGGGTCCGCTGCAGTCATCTTTATCAATGCGACGCCCCAAGACATAGACGCCGTCGGTGGTGGTCATCCCGACGCGTTTACCTTGGATAAACATGATATGTGCTATCAGTCGGGTGACTGTGGTTTTCCCGTTCACTCCGGTGATGGCGATTACAGGCACCCGTCCATTGCTAGCTGGCGGAAACAGGGAATCGATGATGGCTTCACCGACGGGTTGAGGTTGCCCTTCGGAAGGTTCGAGATGCATCCGCAAACCGGGACCCGCGTTGACTTCGACGATGGCAGCCTGCTTGGATTCCATGGAGGCTTCAATGCTGGTGGTCACCACATCGATACCCGCTATGTCGAGCCCGATGATTTTGGCCGCTTCCACCGCACGGGCGGCGACTTCAGGGTGAACTTTGGCGGTCACGTCGATCGCCATGCCACCTGTGCTTAAGTTGGCGTTACGGCGAATAAACACTCTGTGCTCCGCGGCGGGGATGGAATCCGGAGTCATCCCTTGGGAGGCGAGGACCGACTCGGCCACGGCGTCGATCTTGATGAAGCTCAGCACGGTGGCATGGCCATCACTACGGCGAGGGTCTTTATTAACCACATCGATCAGTTGTCGAATTGTGGAAACGCCGTCGCCGACAACTTGGGCAGGAACGCGGCGTGCAGCCGCAACCATGTGATCGCCAACCACCAAAATGCGGTAATCATCTCCTTCAATGAAACTTTCCACTACAATCGTTGATTCTTCTTCGTGAGCAGCAGCATAAGCTGCCAGAACTTCCTCACGCGTGTGCAGGTTGGTGGCGACACCTCGCCCGTGATTGCCATACTGCGGCTTGACCACTACTGGCAGGCCGATGTCCTGAGCGGCTTCCCAAGCGTCTTCCGCATTCTCTACTGCGCGACCGATAGGTACGGGAATGCCCGCGTTGTGGAGCAAGCGTCGAGTCAGTTCCTTGTCTTGCGCAATGGACTCGGCGATGGCGCTGGTGCGATCCGTCTCGGCGGTACAGATGCGTCGCTGGGCCGCTCCGTAACCGAGCTGTACCAAACTATTTGTGCTCAAACGGGTGAAAGGAATGCCACGGCGTTTGGCGGCCTCGACGATCGCACGTGTACTTGGCCCCAGACAAACATCTTGGGCCAGTTCGCGCAGCACGGCGACTTCACTTTCGACATCAAACCCAGTGTCGTGCAGAGCGGCAAGGACCAGGCGACGGGCAACATCCAGGGCCGCGCGGGCCACCGCTTCTTCGATGTACTCAACGGCCACGCGGTAAACTCCGGGCTCATCGGTGAGCGGAACCGCCCTGCCAAAAGAGACATCGTTGCCCGCGAGGCATTGCAATTCCAGCGTTACATGTTCGAGAACATGAGCCAGATTGCTCCCCCGCCACAATTGCTCCAAGAAGCCGCCACGGTCTCCAATGCTACCGCGGTGGTCCACCAGTGTCGGCAGCCAAGCGTTGAGGCGGTCGTTGAAGCCATCTAGAGCGTTGGTAGTGGCGTGCTGGAGGTCGGCCAAGTCAACCCAAGCCTCCAGCACGGTAATATTTGTCCAAATATTGGGGCCTCGCAGGGCCAGGACTTTTCTAAAGGAGAGCGCTTCAACAGGTTTGGGAACAGACATAAGTGATTCTCGTTCAACGATTCGTGTAGGGCTGCGGTTATCGGAGCTGCTCTTGTGCTTCGTCGCTTGTGCGTTTCGTGTGCATTTTCGATGCCAAAAGCAATGCAAAATCGACGGTCAAACGTGTTGTCAGCAGTGCATGTGAAGCCTCGAGAGGCTGCCGACCAATGGTTTTGGCCAGTGAATCGCACTGCGTCTGCAGCCAGTGGAAAGCGCGGAATTGCGGGGTCGGTTGAGAGGGTTCGCCAATTGCGACGCAGCCAGTGCGAGAGTGGGTTGCCGAGAAAAATAGGCGGCACCCTGTAATCGTCTTTGCCTAACCACTTTCTCAAGTGGCCAAGCGATTCCACCGCGCGTGCGGTAGCCATAGAAATTATTCAAGTTGGGTTGCCTCCTCTGGCGATGGATAGCCCACTTCAGAGCGTTGGTTGCGGCTATCCTGCCTTTAGAGATCCCGCCGTGATTATCGCACATCTGCGCGTTCCGGCTAGTCATAAATCTTGATAGTTAGCTAAACTAAATGGGATACCTGTGAGGGAAATATCGAAAGAGTTAAGATTCTGGTCTGGGGCTCAGTGTAGTCCCGAACCCTCTCGGGGCCTATTATAACGTCGAGCCGTGCGCTGTCGAATTTTTCTCACAAAATGCGTCCGGCGAGTTGTCTGAAGCAGGCCCTTTTTAGCGAAATTCATGAAATCGTCTGCACCCTCAAGCGTCCCGTCGGGCGACTCCGCCAAGCCTCACGATTCCGTTGCGTCGATCCCCGCCGCTTGGCAATCTACGATGCAGGCCAGCTTGAGAGCGGATGAACGGGTGCTGGCGTTTGTCGAATTAGACCTGGATTCCAGCAATCATTTCGCCCAGACGTTGGTGGTACTGACTAACTCAAGGATCATTGAATGTCTGCTGGCAGGCGCGACGATGGCAGTCCCCAAATTCTGGGAGCTACCTGAAAAGTCAGAGTTGCATTCGTCGATGTACGCTGGACTTGGCAAGCTCGAATTGTTCCACACGGAGCAACTTGTCCAAAGTTGGCCGTTCACCACCGCCTGCGAATCACGCGTTGATCGTTTTGTCGCTTCGTTTGGTGCAGTAACACGTAATCGCGCGCTGACAGCAAGTGACGCAGTGATTGCGCGGTGTGCATCTTGTGGAGCTGTACTCTCGGAGGATCAACCTTTTTGCACGATCTGTGCTCCCGTCGCGGCTCCCTCACCTTCCAAATCCTTGTTGCGTTTGACGCCGTTTGCTAAACGTCGCGCTAACACGATCACGCTAGGGATTTTATTGACCATTGCCTCAACGGCTGCCGCCATGGTACCGCCTTACTTGGCCAAACCGTTAGTGAACGACGTATTGTTTCCCCTACAAAACGGCGACAAGGTTGAGCCGACCTTGATTTATTGGTTGCTGATTGGTTTGGGTGGCGCCGCGGCCGTGGCATGGGTGCTCGGCTGGGGGCGGACCTACGTGTTGGCGTTGGCGAGTGAGCAAGTCAGCGCGGACTTGCGCAATGAGACGTATGCCCATCTTCAAAAGCTCTCGCTTGAGTTCTACGGAGGTAGACGCACGGGAGATTTGATCTCACGAATTAGTAGTGACACCGATCGGATTTGCACGTTTCTGTCGCAGCATATGGTCGACTTCATTAGCGACGGCCTGATGTTCGTGTTCACCGCCGTGGTGCTACTGACATGCGATCCGATTCTGGCGCTCGCCACGCTGTTGCCGTTCCCTTTCATCGCGTGGCTCATTCAAAAAGTGCGGGCCAACCTGCGGCACGGATTTGCGCGGGCGACCAATGCTTGGGGGGATATGGTCAGCGTCCTCACTGATGCCATTCCTGGCGTGCGGGTCGTCAAAGCCTTCGCACAAGAAAAACGTGAAATCGAGCGTTTTGCACACTCCAACAAAGTGGTACTGGATATAAACGTGCGGGTCAGTCGCCTGTGGTCATTTTTTGGCCCGACGATCACGTTATTAACCGAAATTGGTGTGTTGGTTCTGTGGGGGTTTGGTATCTGGCGGGTCTCCAGCGGTGCGATTACCGCCGGCGACGTGACCCTCTTTTTGGCTTACATCTCCCCCATTTACGTGCGCTTGGATTCGATGAGTCGCATGCTGGCTAACACGCAGCGCGCCGCTGCCTCGACCTACCGAGTTTTCGAAATTCTCGATCGCCAGCCAGTCGTGATGGAGCCAACCAACCCGCTACCGATCGGTCACTTGGAGGGTGGAATTCAGCTGAACGGTGTGCGCTTCAAGTATGGCAGCCGCGAAGTGCTGCGGGGCATCGATATGCACATTGAGCCCGGTGAGTTGGTGGGGGTTGTGGGTCCTAGCGGATCGGGAAAAAGCACACTGGTGAATTTGGTCTGTCGCTTTTACGATCCGACGCAGGGAAACATTACTGCGGACGGTACCGACATACGTTCCTTTTCGGTGGAAAAGTACCGCCGCAATATTGGCATCGTTTTGCAAGAGCCTTATTTGTTCTACGGGACGATTGCCGAAAACATTTCTTATGGTCGCCCTCAAGCAGGGCGAGGTGACATCATCGAGGCAGCCCGGGCCGCGCACGCACACAGTTTCATCGTCAAGCTGCCGGATGGCTACGATTCGTTGGTCGGCGAACGCGGCCAATCTTTATCCGGTGGCGAGCGGCAGCGCATCTCGATTGCGCGCGCCTTGTTGACGGACCCCAGCATCTTGATCCTCGATGAAGCGACTTCGGCAGTTGACAATGAAACCGAACGCGTGATTCAAACCGCACTCGACAATCTCATTCGAGGTCGAACCACGATCGCCATCGCGCACCGCCTCTCGACGCTGCGGAACGCCAATCGCATTTTTGTTTTAGAGGCAGGACGGGTGGTGGAAATCGGCAAACACGAGGAACTGCTAGCGCTCGGGGGCGTTTATTCACGCTTGTATTACGCGCAGTCAGAAACCAAAGCCGCTAGCGGTTCCTCATCTCCCGTAGTGGCGTCGCCCTCGCTAAGCGGCATTGGTTTAGAGTAGTCACTGGAAATAACTTAGGCTGGCTTGCGAGCCCACAAAGATCCCATGACAGATATTCCGACCAATGAATCGCCCGCAGTCGACTCCGTGCACACCTTCGCCTTGGATCAGCGTGGGCGCTTGGTCGCCACCGACGCCAACGGCAACCGTTACACCGGTTTGTTGCCGATGCGATTGTTCCCCATGACCGATCCTGAGAATTGGATTTCGGTATTCGACGAGCATGGAAATGAGGTCTGCTGTTTGGCTGCGATCGCAGTGCTCGACAAAACCAGTGCACAGGCTTTAAGGTCGGCTCTATCGGCCAGCGAATTTGTGCCGGTCATCGAGCGCGTGGTGCAGATCTCCAGCAATGATCCGCCCTGTCGCTGGGAGGTGGAAACGGACCACGGCAATACCGAGTTCATTATTAACGACGAGAAGGATCTGCGACGAATTTCGCAGTGGAGCGTGTTGATTGTTGACGCTCGCGGCGTGCGCTATTCCGTGCCCGACGTCCGCAAGCTGAACGCTTACGGCCGCCGGGCTATCGAATGGCATGTGTAAATAGCTCCATCGACCTGCCGAACGTGCAGGCGCTCGACGCTGATTTAGGTGGCCACTACTTGTTAACGTGGCCACCACTTGGCTACTTGACAACTACTTGGTTTGGCCGACACAAATCAACTTGGAATCGGTACGAACCAGTAGATAATTATCGCCCAGCGTGGGTGTGCTACGAATGGTCTCACCCAAATTGACGGTACCAAAATTTTTGAATTCGCGAGTTGCCGATAGGACCGAGACAGTTCCGTCATCTGCGATGCCAATCAGTTTATCCCCGGCAATGACCGGTGAACTAGACACATTTCCGCCGATGCGTTGGCTCCACATGGTTTCTCCAGAGGGGGTTTCCACGCAGGAAACGATGCCATTGTCGGCCCACAAGAACAAGAGGTTGCCACGAGCAACTGGGGTGGGGACGTAGGGTGCGGCCCGCGGGACTTGAAACACGACTTCATGGTCCCCCTTCAAGTTAACGGCGAACAGAATGTTGCCACCACCTCCTGAACCTTCAGTACCGACCACCAAATCGCCCACGATAACCGGGCACGAGACGCAGCGTTTCACGAAAACCTGCTTGTTCCAAAGTTGTTTACCGCTGGCCGCATCGAGTGCAAAAAGTCCTTCGCCAGTCTCGGCAAATATCAAGCTTTTTTGGCCATCTGCCCCCACAGCCACGGTCGGCGCTCCATAACAGGTGCGGACGGAGGTGCGTGGCGTTTCCCAGGCGATATTGCCAGTCTGAGCGTCGATCGCCACAATCGAGCTAACACCGGGTGCAACCCCTTCCGGAAGTTCCTGGGCATCTTGACTGTTGGCCAAAATCAGTTTGTCGTCCACGAGGATGGGAGAACCACCAAACCCGTGCGAGCTGATGTAGCGCCCAAAATCCTTGCTCCACAGTTCCTCGCCCGTATGCGAATAACTACGTACAGTTAAACTGTCAGGCGAAGCCCAGGCAAAAAAGACTGCTTTGGCGTTGGCGCAAGGGGTGGCCGAGGCATAGCTGCTGCGTGCGTGGAGCAGATGAGTTTTGGAGGCGTAAACTTGGCGCCACAATTCTTTGCCGGTTGCCAAATCGTAGGCCAAAGCGTAACGCTCGGCAGTCGCCGGATCGGCGCTCATGATAAAGACTTTACCATCTTCAACGATTGGCGAACCGTTTCCTTTGCCGGGAAGATCGATTTGCCAAGCCACGTCTTGTGCATTCCAGGGGAGAGGAACGCTGCAGTTTTCTTGGACACCAGTCCCATTCGTACCGCGAAAGCGATTCCAATCGGCTAGGGCGAGAGACTGTGCCAAACTTGTCATCAACAGGAGGCCGCTCAAGCAACCAAGTAATTTGCGTACAGCGAAGGTGCCAGCAAAATCGAGGAAATTCAAACAAGCTCTACATGGCTGGTGGCTGAAGAAGGCACGCATCAACGGGCTTAGACGGTTAGACTGAATTGCGGCAGGCATGATCGGTTTCGTTTTAAGGAGGCAGGAGGTGAATGGCGGTGAAATGCGAGAATCGCTGATTATGGACCGAGCAGCGGGTACATTTCCAGCTTACAATCACGTGGAGCCCAAAATAAACGCCCATTTCCTAAATTTTACGTTGCGGAACTGCGGCACCTGGCGGACTCCACTGGCAAGCTATCCTCCCCGCCTAGCGGGCGCACTATCCATTCTAAGTTGGCGTTCTTTGAAACCATGGAATCCAAGATCCAACCTATTCTTTGTTGCATTGGCGACTCAGTCGCGGGCGAGCCGACTCAATTTTTGATGGAACGCGCTTTGGCGGCTTCCCATTGTGATTGGCGGGTCATTACCGTCGAAGTTCCGATTGAGAAATTTTCCGTCGCGCTTGATGGTCTGCAGGCGATGAGGTTTTCCGCCCTACGATTCTTTTCCGGTTTGCAACAGGCAGCGGCAAAGTTATTATGCCCACCGGGAAGTATGCCAATTTCCGAAGTGACTTCCGCATTCCGCGTTGGCGATCAATGGTCGTGTTGGGACAATGTTGGGTATGGCTTGCTAAAGCTAATAACTGGCCATACGTCGCTTGAAAATAGTCTTATCTGGGCACATGGTGATTCGCGGATGACGCGAAGTTTGCTGGCTGCGCTGCTGACTTCGTCGCGTCACCCTCATCACTTCCTGTGGAGTGACGCTCCAGCTTGGCCTGATACGAGCGGCAATACCGAAAATGCCAAGACTAACGGGCCGGATTGGCACTCCCGGGCGCCGCGGGAAGATGTAACACAGCTCCTGCAAGCACGTTTCGAAGCGGCGGATATTCCGCTGAGTCTAGTCGTTGTAGGAGACCAGCTGTCGAAGCAACTGGACCTGTTGAGCCAATTGCAGCCGCGGCAAGCGGGGTTGATTTTGGCTACAAACGAATCTTTGCCACGTCACGGCGTCAGTGCGGCGTGGTCGTGCGGACCGGTCAACGTGCTGACACGAAATGAACAAATAACTGCATCTGAGTCGTATGA
>JBBQRC010000146.1:0-9318 GCA_038215215.1 Pirellulales bacterium | reverse complement strand
AGCCCACTGCTCCAGCACCGAAGCCAGCGCCACAACCCGTCGCGGCGGCGCAGCCCGCGGCGGTTGCCCAAACGGCGGAGCGCGAAGTGGTCGAGGCTGGTGATACCGTACCGGCGGGGCCTTCGATCCGTCGTTTTGCTCGTGAAGTGGGAATCGACCTGACCCAAGTCTCGGGGACTGGCGAAGGTGGCAGGATTACCCGCGACGATGTACTGCGGGCAGTGCGTGAGACCGGGACCGCGCGGACACAAGCTCCCGTTGCTCAAACCATAGCGACTGGCTCCTCGCAGGCGACCACCATGACTCCGGTCTCTACCCCAGTGGCTTCGCCCGTGGGTGGTAACAAAGTGATTCCACTTCCGGGGCAACTTGCGCAAGACGATTACGGTCCTGTGCGAATCGAGCGGCTCAGTAAGATCCGCAAAACCATCGCCTTGCAAATGCACAAGTCATGGAGCACGGTACCACGTGTCACTAACTTCGACGATGCAGATGTCACCGACCTGGAAGCATTTCGCCTTACCAGCAAAGATGATTACGCCGCTCAAGGCATCAAGCTGACCACGATGCCGTTCTTGATCAAAGCGGTAGCCACGGCACTGCGTCATCATCCATCGATGAACGCGATTATCGATACTGAAAACGATCAGATCATCTACAAGGACTACGTGAATCTGGGGATTGCGGTGGATACCGACCGCGGCTTGGTTGTGCCCAATATTCGCCACGCCGAAGCGCTCAGTATTCCCGATATCGCTCGGGCCTTGGCGGATTTGGCCGCCCGAGTTCGCGGGGGTGAATTTGGTGTCAATGAACTGCGTGGAGGCACTTTCACCATCAGCAATTTGGGCGCGATTGGTGGAACGTACAGCACGCCGATCGTTAATGTGCCGGAGGTTGCCATTTTGCTCGTCGGCAGGACTCGTAAGTTGCCGGTGGTGATGGAAGATGATTCCATCAAACCGCGGCTGATGATGCCGCTGAGCTTGTCGTACGATCATCGTTTGGTGGATGGCGGCACAGCAACTCGCTTTTTGAACGATGTGATAGCATACTTAGAGGCTCCGAGTCGCTTGCTGCTAGCGATTAACTAAGGCTTAGCCAAGTTCTCGCGCACAGGGACTCATCGCGTTAGTGTTCAACACAAGGCCGCAGCGATGCCGTGCAAGCCGAGATCCGATTTTGTCTGGAGAGAACGCTGTCGGTTAGCCAGCCTGCTGCAGCGCGAGCGGCAGGGAAGGCAAAACTCAGCTTTCACTTTGGTCGAACTGCTCGTGGTCATCTCGGTCATCGGCTTGTTGGTTGGCCTGCTCTTACCTGCGGTCCAAGCGGCCCGCGAGTCTGCCCGACGGCTGCAATGTTCCAATAATCTCCATCAACTTGGCATCGCGCTCAACGCCTACCACGACACGCACCAGCGTTTTCCCTCCGGTTACGTGATACCCGTCCGTTTGATGTGGAGCGGGAGTTTGCTGCCGCACATCGAGCAGGCCAATCTCTTCCATACGCTGCAGTTTGACCAGGCGTGGGAAATCCCTAATACTCCCAACGGTAGAGCGTGTGCTACCTACATACCGACCTATCGATGTCCAAGCAGTGACGCACCGGAGCACGTGTCTGGCGGGCAGCTTTCCGAACGCGTACCCGCCTCCTATTTGGCAGTCGGGAGTGGCACGGCGACCCGCGAGTCGGGCACCGTTCCCCAGAATATTGGTTTTCCTAATCAAGACGGATTAATCTATACATCTAGCTCCACGCGCATGGCCAGTGTTCTGGATGGTACTTCAAACACTCTGGCTATTGGCGAAGCATTGTTTCGCCCAGACATTAGTGGCCAGGACTTATTCCTCTCGGTCTTTCAAATCGTTGATCACTGGTACATCGGTAGTGATAATCAGGTGCTGGCAGTCGCCAGTCCGCCTTTGCTGCAGGAATTTTCCGAAGGGATCGGTTCTTCAGGAGTTGCCTTGAATGGAGTGTTCGACTCCAGTCTCATGATCGACGAGCGCGAATTGTGTTTTTCTAGTTTGCATACGGGGGGTGGCTTGTTCGTTTTCGTCGATGGGCACGTACAATTTGTGTCGCAGTCGATCGACCGAGTGACGTATTCGGCGATGGGAACAATTGCTCGCGGAGAAGTTTTTTCTGCCGACTAGTCCTGCCGGCTAGCTCTGTGCAGTCTGCTTGAGGATGAATGGAAACATGACATTACAATCTACCTCGCAGCGGAGTGCGAAGAGAATTTCGCCGCTATGGGCTGCGGTTTTGGTCGCGGGCGCGATTCTTTATGTCTTGCTGCAACCGCTAGCCAATAGCCGTTTGGGATGGAATTTACCCTCGTTTGGCAGCCTGGCTGGCACCGCCACGGTCCTTCCCGATGGTTCCCATTCGGATTCTCGCGCAGAGCCGACAACGGCGGTATTGCCGGTGCCGGATGAGGTGACCGCAAGTGATGTTTCGCAGTCGCCGCGCGCGATAACTCCGGCGAACGGTGGACAGGCTTCGCAAACCGCACCTGCCCGCGAGGCACCCCATACAAGCCAAACAGAATTGAAATTTGGCTTGCTGAAGGATCTTGGCGGCGAGACCTACATTTCGCCGGCGGGGCTGCGCTACACAAAAGGGAGTGAAGAAGGGCATCGTCTCAAGCACCTAGAGCGTCACTTGAGCGACATCCCGGATCGCCCAGGCAAACACGGTGTTTTTAAGGGGGATATGGAGCAAGCTTTGCGTTGGATGGATGAAGCCTTCGTCCGTGGAAAGCAGGGTGTCAAGGGAGTTAACAAAAGCGTGGATGGCGCTCGATCAGTCTATGAAGTGCCATTCGCTAAACCAATTGGGTACATAGGGGGACGTGATGGCCAGCGGAATAATCATCCCGTCGCGCAGCACCTAAGGTTGGTCGTCGAAGGGAATCGATTCATCACCGGCTTTCCCTATTGACACGTGCTTGACCTCTGGCTTGGCCCCTTTACTTTTTTGTCTCCGACTGCTGCACGGACAATTACATGAGATCACTGCCACCGACCCCTTGGATACATATTGGCGAATGCCCCTGTTGCGTGAACGGACTGTGCCGCATTCGAAGCTGCGAGGGGCCGCAGGGGAAACTTCACTTATATGCCCTGTGCGACGAATGCGAAGCATTGTGGACTGAGCCCAATACCGACACCCACAAAGTCTTTCCAAGTGCCGAAAATCCTCACTGTCCAATCTGTGAGCAACCTTTGTATGGGCCGCAAGCACACTGGTCTCAGCCGGACGAAGTGACCGCCGTGCCGGAGTGGTCAGCGGCTGCCATTTTTGAATTGCCCAGTTCCTTAGATCAGCCGCTGAATCAAGATTCACAAAGCGCCGGTGAGGTCGTTATGGAAGACCTCGTCGCGGATCTTGACGCACCGGTCACCGCGGAGTTGGGCGTACTACCCCACGAGACCATCAGCGACATTGATTCGCGCGGTCCGCTGGCTGACAGCAGCTATGGTCAAGACGATCCCAAACCCGGTTGTTGACCGACTGGTAGCCTAAGCTGGTGGGAGTCCCTCCATGCGTCGCCAGGCACTCAATTGACCGAGGTGGGTGGTCAAGTGTCCCGTCAGATAAAAGCACAGCAGGGCACCTAGTGTCGGGCAAACCTGTTTCATAGGTGTATCGATAGGATTCTCGGCGGCTAGCTGTTCGTCGCTGGCTTGGCGGACGACCTCTAAGGCCTTTTCGTAAACGTGCACAAAAACCCCAGACAGTTCCTCGATCGCAGGATAGATGTTGTGGTCGGGGTCGTCGACACATTTGGCTTCTTTGCTGAAGAGTGTGTGGTACTCCTCTGGTGGCTGTACGGCCGCCGCATCCGAGCCCAGTAGCGCCAGCACTTTGGCCGGATACAGACTCAGGTGGCCAAGGATAAAGGCTGGGTGATTGGATTCAACGACTTGGTTTCCTGGCGTGGCAAATCTGCCATAGCGATCTGCGGGTAAACCCTCCAATAAACGTTTGGCATAGCGCAATCCGACCGTACCGGCGTCGGCAATCATCGCTCCTGACTGGCCCATATTCATACTTTCGTTCTTAAATGTTCTCGGATAAGTAAGCGCCTTAGTGATACTCGATCCGCCGCTGTTTGATAAGAACCGGGCAAGATTGCCGCAGATGCGGACTAGCAGCAATCAGGAACAAGACGATAATTTGATGCGGGCTGCCGCGGCGGTACGGCTTGCCCATGTGCGTTGGCGTTAGAACACAGCAGTGAACAAGGAACATGACGGATGAGTCCCTCGATCAACCAGCCCGATTCTGAGAATCCCATGGAAGAAGCTCCGAAACACGCCAATTTCATCGAGCAAGAGATCGAAAAAGACATGCAGTTGCCCAAGTTGGCTGGCATGGGCGTGCAAACGCGGTTTCCGCCGGAGCCCAATGGCTATTTGCACATCGGGCATGCCAAAAGTATCTGCCTGAATTTTGGTTTGGCAAAAAAGTATCAGGGCAAATGCAATTTGCGGTTTGACGATACGAATCCTAGCAAGGAAGAACAAGAATATGTCGACTCGATACAAGAAGACGTGCGCTGGTTAGGTTTCCAGTGGGATGCGATTTATTATGCGTCCGATTACTTCGAGCAACTGTACGACTGGGCGATCCAGTTGATCAAGTCAGGCCATGCTTACGTCTGCGATTTGAACAGCGAACAGACGCGGGAATACCGCGGTACGCTCACCGCACCAGGCAAGAACAGCCCGAATCGGGAGCGTAGCGTCGAGGAGAATCTGGAATTGTTTCAGGGCATGCGGGGCGGTCAGTATCCTGATGGCGCGCGGACGCTGCGGGCCAAAATTGACATGGCATCGCCCAATGTCAATTTGAGAGATCCGGTGATGTATCGGATACTCCGCGCGCATCATCACCGTACAGGCGACAAGTGGTGCATCTATCCTATGTACGACTGGGCTCACGGTCAGAGCGATTCCATCGAACAAATTACGCACTCCATCTGCACGCTGGAGTTCGAAAATCATCGCCCGCTCTACGATTGGTTCTGCAAGAGCTTGGGGATCTACCACCCGCGACAGATCGAATTTGCACGACTCAACTTGAGCTATACGGTGATGAGCAAACGCAAGTTGTTGCAACTGGTGCAGGAAAAACATGTGGCCACGTGGAATGATCCGCGCATGCCCACCATCAGTGGTTTTCGTCGCCGCGGTTACACACCCGAGAGCCTTCGTATGTTTTGCGATCGTATCGGTGTCGCTCGCTTCTACAGCACGATTGATGTGACCGTGTTGGAGAACTGCATCCGGGAGCACTTAAACGCGATCGCGCCGCGGGTCATGGCTGTGCTGCGACCTTTAAAAGTGGTGCTGACAAATTATCCAGAGGGCCAAGTCGAGTTGATGGAGGCGGTTAATAATCCTGAAGATGCCTCTGCCGGGACGCGTCAGGTGCCTTTCACTCGCGAGTTATACATCGAGCGTGATGATTTTCTCGAAGATGCACCCAAGAAGTTCTTCCGGCTGAAACCTGGTGGCGAAGTGCGACTGCGTTACGGCTACATCATCAAATGCGAGGAAGTTATTAAGGATCCACAGACTGGCACCGTCGTCGAACTACGTTGTACTTACGACGCGGCCACCCGCAGTGGTGGCGGTGACGGTAATCAACGCAAAGTCAAAGGGACGATTCACTGGGTGAGTGCCCCCGAGTCGATGGCTGCCGAAGTGCGATTGTACGATCGCTTGTTTATGAACGAAAACCCTGAAGATGTGCCCGCAGGAAAAACGTTTCTTGACAATATGAATCCCAACAGTCTGGAAATCATCGAAGCCCGTGTGGAGCAGTCGCTCGCCAGCGCCCAAGCCGAAGATCGTTTTCAGTTCGAGCGCATGGGTTACTTCTTCGTAGACCCTGTTGATTCCCAAGCTGGGAAACCAGTCTTCAATCGCACGGTTGGGCTGCGCGATAGCTGGGCCAAAGAGCAGGCCAAGGGGTAGTTCACGCGGATGTTTTAGCGCTTTGTCCAGATTCGTTTTGGGGACTTTCTTGCTTTGTGTGGCACACTACGCCGTGAACGCTATTTTAGCGGAATTGCGCAAGCAATCCGGTGAATTGATTCGAAACACAAGCCGGACGGCTCGCGCCGTTCGGCTAAAATACTGTCGACCCAGTGCCACACATGCTGATTCTGACGCCGGTAGCAAAGATGCTTGCTTACTGTAGTGTAAAATGCGTTGCGGGACGGAAATGCTTGCATTTGCCGAGGTGCCAAGGCCGAATGAGCCTTAGCGGGCCTCGTTGATCTCGCAAGACGACACTCCTGTATTTTTTGTTGCGAAGCCCACATGGTTACGGTGAAAAATCAGGGCTGGAATAAGCCAGTCGCAGGGTGTTAGCCTTGGTTTCCGCTAAAGAAACCTGCTGCCATACCTATCGGTAAATTCTCATTTCACGGGTGGACAACGCACTACTACGTACTCAACACCTTACGAAGGTCATTTCCGTGTGGCGATCTCTATTTTTCGCGTTCGGCACGATGCTCATTATCGTTGGCATCGAATGCCTGCTCATCGACAGCGCGACTCTTTCCGGAGCGCAGCCTGAAGCCATGACTGTCAACAACGGCTGGTTCACCCAACAGACGTTTGCGGTCGAGCCCCAGCGGGTCGTTCAGCCTCCAGAGTGGATTCGTTGGAGCTTGATTGCCTCCGGCGCCGTGGTTTTGCTCTACGCGTTCACACTACCCCGACGTTGGGGCGGTGGTGCTGGTGGCGAGGCTGGCTAAGGATTGAGGAGTTTGGAAATTCCTCTCGCGTTGAGGTACTCTCCCGGCGAAGCCTAAGTGGCAAAACGCCTGGCGAGCTCACCTACACGGGTCTGCACGCCGCATTGCGCTCGTCTGTCGGGATCATCGCCTCTCCCACTCTTCTGGCGAATCTACGGCTGTGTCCCTTGACGTGAGCCCGTCCTCCGAATAGATTCAAAATCGCAGTTCGTGATGCACTGGATGTTAAGATTAGATTTTCTAATCTTGCGTCCTGTTGTCGGACAAGCGTGTGTGCTGCGTGAAACCACCTGTAGGCGGGTAAGTCGAGTCCTCAAGCCAATATGCATATCAAGAGTTTAAAAGTTTTCTGTGATGTCGTCGCACGTCATAGCTTTTCAAAAGCCGCGGCGGATAACGAAATGACTCAGAGCGGCGCCAGCCAGGCGGTGCAGCAGCTAGAGGAGTTTCTGCGTGTTCAATTAATCGATCGCACCAAGCGTCCTTTTGTCTTAACCGCAGAAGGCAATGCGTTTTATGGTGGCTGCGTACAACTCGTTCGGCAATTCGACACGCTGGCGGAAGAGGTTCGTACCATTTGCCAGGAGGTGAGCGGTCGGGCCACTTTGGCGGTGATCTACAGCGTCGGCTTGAGCTACTTGCCACGTCTTCAAAAACTGCTCAAAGAGAGACATCCGCAGGCCGAATTGCGAACTCAGCTGTGTCATCCGGATGACGTTTATAGACTGGTTGAACAAGGGACCGTTGATTTCGGCTTGGTCAGTTTTCCAGAGCAATCGAAGCTGATTAGTGCCACGCACTGGCGTGATGAACCCATGATATTGGTCGCTCCCAGCAGTCATCGCATGGCCAGTTGGGATCGCGTTAACCCTGAGGATATTGGACTTGAATCGCTCGTTGCTTTTGCTCCCAACTTGCGCATTCGCCATGAAATTGACCGTTATCTGAGGCAGCTTGGCATTACGATGCGAATTGCCGCAGAACTCGATAATATCGATTCGGTCAAACATGCCTTGGAGGTCGACGCAGCAGTTGCCTTCCTGCCGAAGCCTTCGGTGATGGAAGAGCTCGAGGCCGGCTCTTTGGTGGCGCTCAACTGTCCGTGGCTGAATTTGCAGCGGCCTCTAGGTTTGATCCAGCGCCGCAGCAGCACGCTAGGTCGCACTGCCCGAGGTGTCATGGAATTGATTCTGGCCGAGGGAGACCGCATCACCTGTTGCTCTGGCAAGTCCGGTGGGTCGCAGGAGCGACCAACTACCGCCCCTCTTTCAAGTTCCAGTGAGCGTGAAGCAAAACAGACTGTAGCGGTTAGCTGAAAAGTCGCCAGTGGACAATGAACAAGCGGCACCGTGAACAATTAGAAGTCCAACGAAGTTTAGCAGAAAAGTATCGATAGGAAGCAGACCCCATGAAACCACTCTTTGGTCTCCCTGAAGCACACGGACTCTACGATCCAGCCAATGAAAAAGAAAATTGCGGCGTAGGCTTCATTGCGCATATCAAAGGCAAAGCCAGCCACCAATTTGTCCACGATGCAGCCACGATGTTGATTGCCATGGACCATCGAGGCGGGTGTGGTTGTGAAGCCAATACGGGGGACGGCTCGGGTATGCTCACCGCCCTGCCCCACAAGTTTCTGCGCAAAGTTGCCAAAGACGACCTGAAAGTTGAGCTGCCTGCGTCGGGTAGCTTTGCGGCGGGGTTAGTCTTTTTGCCGCGGGATGCGGCGCAGCGCGCGACTTGCAAGCACTTGGTTGAGAAGTTGATCGCCGAACAAGGTCAGCGTCTGCTCGGCTGGCGCAACGTTCCGACCGAAGCCAAGAAAGCAGACATTGGTCCGGCTGCCTTGGCTGCTGAACCGGCGATTGAGCAACTCTTCGTGGCCGCCGCCGAGGGCCTCGACGCAGAGGCTTTCGAGCGGCAACTGTACCTAATCCGCAAGCAGGCCAGCCATCAGTTGCGCACGAACAAGCAGTTGTCCCAAGCGCTGATGTTCTACATCTGCAGCCTGTCGACCAAAGTGATCATTTACAAGGGGATGCTCACGAGCAGTCAGGTTGTTCCATATTACCCTGACCTCCAAGACCCTGATTTTGAGACCCATTTGGCGATGGTGCATAGTCGCTTTTCGACGAACACTTTTCCAAGCTGGGATCGTGCCCAGCCACTTCGTTTCATGAGTCACAACGGTGAGATCAACACCCTGCGAGGCAATGCCAACTGGATGCGCACGCGGCGCGGTAACGCTTCGAGCCACTTGTTTGGTGACGAACTTCCGAAGTTATTTCCGGTCGTTGAACCGAATTGCAGCGACAGCGGTACTTTCGATAACGTCCTTGAGTTTCTGCTCATGACCGGTCGCACGTTGCAAGAAGCGGTGATGATGATGGTCCCTGAGGCCTGGCAAAAACACGATACCATGCCAGACGATAAGCGGGCCATGTACGAGTACTTCAGTTGCATGATGGAACCATGGGATGGGCCGGCGTCGATTGCTTTTACTGATGGAAATCTGATCGGTGCAGTGCTAGACCGCAACGGCC
>JBBQRC010000145.1:0-9327 GCA_038215215.1 Pirellulales bacterium | reverse complement strand
TTTGGAGGGGATTGCCACAGAGAATTTCGACATGATCGTAGCCAGCGCCCAACGGATTCAGACATTAACCTTGGATGAAAGGTGGAGTATTGCCCAATCCGAACGCTATATGCATAACAGTCTCGAATTCCAGCAGACCGTCAAAGCGATCGCGGAAGCGGCCCGCGAAAAAAATCTGGACGGGGCGACGCTCGCTTATACGCGGATGACCTTCAGTTGCGTCGGCTGCCACCGCGACCTGCGCCGTGAAAAGCCGGTTAAGGCCAATGAGTAATGGATGTCGAAGGCGAATGCTCTGTGACTAAAACGTATTCACCATGGGACGATCGGTGCGGTTGAGCTGCGAGTTGATCTGCTGATAGTGATAGTGAATCGCGCATTTCAGGACGTACACGAAGAGGGCCGCGGGCTCGCGTCGCTGGCGCCAAACCTGCCGCAAGCGGAGTCGATATTCGGCCCGTAAACTCGGATCGTCGATTTGTTTCATCAGTCGCCGATAAAGCACGAAGCACCTTGCCAGCGTCTTCAATTGCCACGCCGCCCAGCGCAGAGGATGCTTGCGCCAGTAGGCAAGCTGCGCCTTGTTGAATTTAAACTCAGGCTTGAGATAGAGGCTATCCGCGCGATCAAAAAAGGAAACTGGGTCGTTTAGCTCTTGCATGACTTGACGATAGCCGTCGCGCAATTCCGCCCGCGACATCTGCTTCGGAATCACGTTGGTTCCAAACTCAGGTTCATCATCGAAATCCAAGCGTTGCTCGAGTGCTAATCGGTCGTATAGCGGCGTTTTAGGAATCGCTGACAGCATGCCGCACATCGCGTGGACAATACGAGCTTGTCGGACGAACTCAATTTGGGCCTCGAAGATAGCAGGCGTGTCGTTATCGAAGCCCACGATCATCCCGGTCCAGACCTCCATGCCGGTCCGCTGAATTCGATGGATTTTCTCGACAATGGTACCGCCACCTCGTAGGTTCTGAAACTTCTTGGTTTCGCGCAGCGATTCTTCATTGGGGGTTTCGACACCGACAAAGACAGCTTGAATGTTAGCGGCCACAAACAACTCCATCAACTCAGCGTCGTCAGCCAGATCAATCGACGCTTCGGCGAAGAAAGTAAAGGGATAGCCGCGACGTTGCTGCCAAGCCACAACTTCTCGCAAGATCGGTTTAATCGCCTGCTTGTTACCGATCAAGTTGTCGTCCACGATGAAGGCGATTTCCATGCCTGCACGCTGCATCCCCTCCAATTCGAGCAGAACTTGCGGGGTGGTTTTTAGTCTTGGGCGCCGCCCAAAGGTGACAATAATGTCGCAAAACTCGCACTGAAAAGGACAACCGCGTGAGATTTGCAAACTACCGAAAACATATTTCCGAGCGTCCAACAAATCGTAGCGCGGGCAGGGAACTTGCGACATGTCTGTCTTTTGCGTTTGCTCGTAACGGGCTTGATGCTTACCCTCAGCGCAGTCCGCCAAGAACCGAGGCCAGGTATCCTCCGCTTCGCCAATGAAGATGACTTGAGCCAAGTCGCCGAAGTAATCTTCACGTACAGTGACCCAAGGTCCACCCACCACAGTCAAGACATTTGCCGGCTTGAGTTTTTCGAGAATCTCTTGCATTCGAAAGCGCTGGACACTCATGCCCGTCAAACCGACGATATCGGCTCGAGCAATGCGGGCGAAATCCAGCTCAGCCACGTTTTCATCCAGGATGGTGAGGCGATGTCCGGCGGGGGTCAGCGCCGCCAAGAGCGGTAGGCAAGCCGTCGGTAAATTCGCTTTTTTACCCAGCAGCGGCATCGCGTATTCGAAGCCCCAATAAGAAGCTTCAAAGCGAGGGTTGATCAGCACGATATCTGCCAACGTCAATTCCTTTATCTAATTATCAGGTCATTTCGCCAGCATGGCTCAGTCCAGTTAGGGTTGGACCTGCATTACTCGCGGCACACTCTTGACGATTAGGCCCGATTCCAACTCGGCCTGTACGTGCAGCCGTATCGGACCCAGCCCGAGAATTTCCAGCGGAACTTTAAACTCACCAGGGGTACTCAACGCGCTCGCAAGCTGTTCGCTTTCGTGCCAGAGCGTAACTTGCTTGGCCCCCTGTGCAACAAATTGAAGACGCGCCACACGATCCTTCAGCGAAACGACTTGCGGCGCTTCCATCGTCACGCTATTCGGCAGGCCGATCCAAATCGGCAGCACCGTTTCGCTCCGCGGCTGCAGCACCTCGTCACCGATACAAACCAAACGAACTTCGTGATACCCGGGAGGCTGATCATTGAGCTTGACATCTACATTCATCAGTGCCGCTCCGGTTCGTACCGGCGCTTGATCATAGAGCACGCTGATGGCGGTAGCCACTGAGGGTGGTCGTTTGCCTGCGACACCCTCGCTGCGAAACCGCAAAGGGAATTTAAGTGATTCGTCGAGCTCGAGCTGTTTGAGCTGCGTATCGATGATCGGACTAGGGGGCGCAGCGAAAGGTTGGCAGAGCGGATCGCCGATAATCAGCAGTTGATAAGGTCCGGTAACCGACGCGTAAAAAGATTCTGCCAGGGAAAGACCCTGTGCGTAATCAACATACATTTGCGGATGTGGGAACTTGGGTTGCAATGAGTAGGGTTCGGTCACGGTGCCACTACTTCCAGCAGCGCCCGCCTTGATCAATTCTGTCAGTTTCGTCTGACCACCCAGCGAGTTCATCACAGCCCCAACGCTCGTCAGATTCTCGGCAATCGAACCCGGCAGTAGTCGACTGCCGCAGGCTGGCCAATCAAAGTTGGGCGTACCTATCATGGCGCCGAGTACGCGTAGTTTATTCTGCGGTAATTGTTCGTGAACGATTTCAGCTTCGAAACCCATCTCCCTGAGTGTCGCAATTGCATCCTCAAAGCCAGGTGCTCGAGTTGTCGTTCGCACATCACTGGTTAAACAAAAGTAAAAGCCACCATCGGGCTGGGTAAAATCCGCCTTGGCAGCAGTCTCAAGGTTGTTGATGGCCTCTTCAATCGTCGTTCCCGCGCCCCGCGTCACTCCGAGCACCGTGCTCAAAATGTATCGCGAACCGAGCTTTTGATCGGTTGAAGCAGCACCGTTGGGAGCCCATACTCGTTTCGCATCGAAGCCCACCGCCGGTTGGTACTTCGACAAAGTCTCGTCCAATGATAGGAATAACAAGTGGAATCTTGACTCTTCGCGGCAACGGTCAAAGCGCTTGTCGGACTTCAAGTAGCCGCCAGCGGACCAGCCAAGTGCGACCGCCTTTTCAAGTAAATCAAGCGCGGTAGGTATGTCCCCTGCTTGCGCGTACTCAGCCGCAGCCACGTAGGCCACTGGAAATTGTGTGGGGTATTCATCCAGCATTTTCACCAGCAACTCCGCCGCCTGCTTGTGCTCCTCAGCCGCAATTTTTTCTTGAATCTTTTGCCAAGCCGTATCGGTTAACTTACCGAGAGGATTGTTAAAAAATGCCTCTATCGGTTGTCGCGCGTACGCATTTGCGTTCAATTGGATGTAGCCCGGATCATTTGCTTGAACGCTCGCATAAAAAAAAGTGAGGGCATTAATCGAAGCTCGCGACGTGAAATAAATCGGCAGCTTCCCGAGCGGCTTGATATCGGTTTCGATGTCGATGGCCGTAGGGAAATCAGCCGAGTACGCGATGCATTGCACATGATCGCCCAATTTCCGTCGATCCATTTCCAGCAGTAGCGGACCGAGGATATGCTTGCGAAACTCGGCCAGGCTAATGACTTCGGATTTCGGGACCCGGTCCAGCACGATGATATTCGCCGCCGGTAGATTGCGCAGCGATGCATAATGATTAGCCAGTGTGCGTGAATCGAGCGATGATCCGTTGACAACCAGTACGACTTCACTGGGCACCAAGCCAGCGTCCGCGCGCCTCGCCATTCCAAATCCCAATACGCATTGCCAAATCAGCAACCAGCAGGCAGGCGTCCGCGGTTGTATCATCCAATTCAGAAAAAACGAGCTGCGAGTTCGCGTGCAATACAAGTTATCCAACGTTTATTTCCTTCCGGGCGTATTCCTCGACGTCACTGTGTTGGGTGGGATCCTATCGTGCAAGACATTTTATCGGAAAACTTCCCCACCTGTTAAGTCTGGAAGACTGGCACATCCTCTGCCGGGTGTCGTAAGACCCCGGAACAGTGAAACTTTCGAGCCCGCACTTTGCGTATCGACAGCCGTCAGAATCCTCGAAGGCGTTGTGTTGGCACTATCCGTATTTCGTCCAAACCAATCGACCAGCCACAGCGTGGCGACAGATGATAGCCCCGGGTGAGTCGAGTAAATTGGTGGGGACGAGCGGAATCGACAGCAGCCTGGTCGAATACTCAGATCCCAGCCAAGGGGTAAATTGTAAGCGAAGCGAAAAAGTTGATAACACCCAGGGATAAGTCAACTTCGGTGCAGCGCGTTGTCACATTGGGTTTGACTATCGGATTGTGCGTCGTCATGGTTTCTAAGAAAGTTTTTTCGTTCGGCGGTGTAGTCCCACCAAGGCCGAGGAGCTTCTCCAGCCATGAAACGGGTGATGGATATGAATACGTCGATAATACATGGATCTTGTCGGACGTTGGTAATCGCGCTCAATTCAGCATGCATGGCGTACGGGTCGCGACCGATGAGATCGTTAGGGAAATTTATTCCAAGTTGTTGGAGATCGCCTGCGATTGAGGGGCCAATGTTTGGAAGATCGGTCAAATTGCCCAAGTGCCGTCGGTCAACTTTGTTTGGATTCATGGCTCATCCACTTGCATCGCTGCGAGTTCGTTGTTGCTTGGGTCCATAAAATGAAATCGCCGCCCGCCAGGAAAACTGAAGATTGGTTTAGTGATTGTCGCGCCAGCGGCAACGACAGCAGACATGGTTGCGACTAGGTCGTTTACTTCAAAAACCGCCAATACTGCCTTTGTAGATTCTTCTCGATCAGCCTGTAGCCCCACATCGACATTTTGATAATGACAGCAGTGTAACCGATCTTGCTACGAACCTTCAAACAGATTTTGAGAGTCGTTGGCCTCAATTGTGTTGCGTCGCTACGACTGAAACGCAATGAACACTCATCGTTGTCCATTGGGCAAAGAAACTCCCCAACCCGCACGTTGTGTATCAACACCGTGTGTTTTCCCGTGCAATCAATGACGGGTGACAATATCTCGGAGCCGCCACGCTGTGGCTGGTCAACAGTTAATGAGGACGATATTGTCAAAACTCGTCTGGCGATTGACGGAGTGATTTGCTACGGTCCGCCTACCACTCACTGTACGTCCCAAAATTTGGGTCGGCAGTTCATGGAAAGGGAAACCACTTGCGCTCACGACAGAAGCACAACATGCGCCAGCGAATCCGACGATCGGCACTTTTTGCACTGCTTGCATGTGGATTGAGCGGCTGCATGGACGGTCCGTTTTACACGATGAAACGCATGAACCCCTACTTCCGCAATGAGTGGAAAAAGGATCAGCAACTAGGTCCGACGTACGTGCAGCGAATTGAGGAGCTCCAAGTTCTCAACAAACAGATTGCGAGCATGCCCCCAGAGGATCAGGAGCGGTGGGGGATGATGCTGGCCAAACTGATCGAAAAAGATGCCAGCCCCGAAATTCGATCAAAAGCGGTGGCGACCCTCGCCAAAGTGCAACTTCCGCTAGCGACCAAGGCTCTGAATCAAGCATCAACTGATGAAGTCGAAAAGGTTCGATTGGCGGCCTGTGCAGCTTGGGGCGAGCAGCGGAGCGACGCGGGACGCGACATGCTTATCAACCTTGCGAACTCGGACGAAAGTACCAGCGTGCGCGCGGAGGCCATCAAAAACCTCGGCGAATTCGACGATCCTCAGGTACGCCAGGCTTTTGCAACCTTGATTGACGACAACAGCCCACTCATCCAATATCAGGTCGCGCAGAGTCTCAAGCGAGTCTCCGACGTAGACTATGGCGGTGACTTCTCAAGCTGGAAAAAATACCTTGCCGGTGAGTCGGTTCCACCACCGGAACAGAAATCCCTAACCGCCAAGACGCTTGATTCGCTGAAATTTTGGTAGTAATCGAGCCAGCGTCTTAGCGTTCGCGAAAGACGATACGGCCTTTGGTGAGGTCGTAAGGGGACAATTCGACGCGAACTTTGTCACCCGGAACGATGCGGATAAAGTTCTTACGCATGCGACCGGCTACGTGAGCCAATACTTCGCTGCCGGTGTCCAACTGAACTTTGAAGCGAGTATTCGCGAGTGCCTGCGTCACGGTGCCTTCAACTTCAAATGCTTCTTCTTTTTTCGCCATAAAGCTTCCTGTGATTTACTGAGAACGGTGTAAACTATCATTTTGGGCGGCTCCATGAGGACTTCGAGGGTTCAATCCCGCCTTAACATTCCGCTATTGGAACATAGTTATACGAGATGACGAGCCCCCACGTCCAGGAACAATCAGCCAGCATTGTTAAATCTTCATCGGATCAGTTCGTTTTTGTGGCTTGCCAACAGGGGGCGGAGAAGGCAATCAAGGATCGCTGTACGCCTGAGCTGCCATTTCGACTGGCATTCTCCCGGCCAGGGCTCGTAACGTTCAAAATCCCTGGCGAGGAGGTCGGCGGAGTGCCTGTCAGCCTGCCTGCCAGCTTGCTGGCTCGAGTCACCGGCATGGGACTGGGGAACGTCCGCGGCGGAGTGGCCGAAAACATGGTCGAACAAGCCCTGGAACTTGCAAACGGCGATTTTGACGCGATTCACATCTTCCAGCGCGATCGAGCACTCCCTGGTATGCGCGGTTTCGAACCAGGCCCCACCGAGCTGACCGAGGCCATCGGCGAAATCTTTGTCGCGAAGCTCGACAACGTCAACCCAAAACCGCTGATCAACGGAGTTTGCAGGAAGGGGGGACGCGTGCTGGACGTGATTGTAGTTGAACCCGATCAGTGGCTGATCGGACGCCATACTGCCAACGAAATCCAGCAGAGTTGGCCGGGCGGCGTGTTTCCCGTCGTGGCCCCAGAAATCATGGTCAGCCGCGCGTATCTGAAGATCGCCGAGGCGCTCGCCTGGAGTCAGTTGCCAGTGCGTCCGGGGGACAAAATCGTCGAAGTCGGCAGTGCCCCAGGCGGCTCGTGCCAGCGTTTACTCGACATCGGACTCGAAGTCACGGGCGTCGATCCAGCAGAAATGGACCCGCTACTCATTGCGCACCCTCGGTTTGAACATTGGCGTAGCAAAGCCGCTGGGATGAAGCGCCGACTGTACGGTCGCTTTAAGTGGCTGACGGCGGACGCCAACGTGGCCCCGAACTATACGCTGGATGTAGTCGAGGACATCGTGACTTATCCAACCAGTCGCTTTCAAGGTTTGCTGCTGACGTTCAAATTGTCCTCGTACGATTTGCTTGAACAAATAGATGCATCTGTGCAACGGATCCAGAGCTGGGGATTTAGCGACGTGAAGATTCGCCAGCTCGCTTCCAATCGCCGCGAATGTTGCGTGGCCGCTATCCGGTAATGCATAAGGGTAGAGTAGTTGAGCAAGTCAAAGTCAGTGCCATGGATGTGGCACCCGAGCCGCGCAACTGGCGGCAATCTCACTTGGGCCAGTCCCGAGGCAACTGCAATGACCAAACTTCGTGGCTGAGTGGTTGCGCGTGGCCACCTGCGATCCAGAGTTGGTCTTGCAACACCCAAGCGGAATGTTCATGCCGTTCTTTCCAACAAACCGCTGTCTTCAATTCCGTCCAGTCCCGACCGTTTTTCGAATACCACACGTCGCCCCAATTTTTGGTCGGGTAATTGGACCAGCCACCCAAGACCCACAAGTGGTCACGATAAACGGCCGTGGAAAACCACAGCCGCGGATGCCAGGGTGCAGCCTCGGTCACCCGAGTCCATTGCACTCCATCTTCCGTGCTCCACACATCATTGGTCGCGTGATAGTCCGGTACGTAATTGCCTCCGCCAAAGACATATAGTTTGCCATCCAGCACAGCGGCTTGATGATAAGCCCTGGGAGACCAGGGGGCGGCAGCAGTAACTAAGGTCCATTCCTTCCCTTCGGTTGAAGACCAGACGTCATTCTTTAAGCTTTGGGCATCGCCGAAATAGTAATCCTCCGTTCCACCCAGTAGCCACATTTTGCCCTTGAATTCAACCACTGCAGCGGCCAGGCGCGGCGTCCACGCGGCGTCCTGCGTGACTTGTTCCCAGTTTTGACCGTCGTCCGAAGACCAGACTTGATTGCTGGCGGAATGTCCCGGCAACCTGCCGTTGTACCAGCCACCCATGATCCACATCCGCTGCTTGAAAGCCAGTGTCATGGGCAAATCGCTGTGCAGCCAGGGAGCTGACTGTGCGACCAGACGCCAGGCTTTGCCATCGGCAGAACTCCAGACGTCGCGCGGTGGCGCGGAAAAAGAATCGAACCAACCGCCGAGTATCCACAGTTGCTCACGGAAGACCAATTCACCCTGCGAATCGCGAGCTTGCCAACCCGCGTTTTCGTTAACTCGAGTCCAAGCGAGATCCTGAGCGAGGATCGTATTCGTAAACAACATGCATGCAAACGCAGCGCACCGCCAGCCAACTGAGAGTCGATTGGGCATGAAGTCCTCCGGTGAAAAACTAAGGGTTGTCAGCCGATGGCGGGGACCAAAATTCGTTTAAGAGCTTCCGAAGCGTTCATTTTACAGCCATTTTTCCGGTAGGATACAGGCGTCAGCGAGCTCGATCTTGGAGCTTTTTTAACTTAACACATTTTGCAGAGATTGATTGATGAACCGAATCGCCATGTGGGTTTTAATAAGCGCGACGTTAGTTGTCCAAGCGCAAGCGGACGATTGGCCGCAATGGATGGGGCCAAACCGGGACAATCGTTGGCAAGCGGCCAATATTTTGGAACGATTTCCCGAGGGTGGACCGAAGATTTTATGGCGGAGCCCGGTGGCGGGAGGTTATTCCGGACCTGCGGTAGTCGGCACTCGAGTGTACGTGACCGATTTTGTTTCCAGTGGTGATGCGAAAGTTGACAATTTCACTCGTGCGGCGCTGGCTGGTGAAGAGCGCGTTCTTTGTCTGGATGCAACGACTGGTAAGGAACTTTGGAAACATCAGTACCCTGTGACTTATGCAATATCGTATCCCGCTGGCCCAAGATGCACTCCCGTGGTAGATAGCGGGAAAGTCTACACGCTGGGAGCCGAAGGGATGTTGATCTGCTTCGATGCCGCAAGCGGCAGCGTGCTCTGGCAGAGAGACCTTCCCAAAGATTACGCGACGAAATCAGCCTTGTGGGGTTACGCTGCGCATCCGCTGGTCGATGG
>JBBQRC010000144.1:0-9333 GCA_038215215.1 Pirellulales bacterium | reverse complement strand
CATGTCACGTGCAACAGTTTGCGTTCTCCTGCTTTCGCTTACTTTTTTCGGGGGATGTGGTCCGGAACCGAAGATGGCCACGGTGTCGGGAACGATTACCATTGACGGAAAGCCTCCCGAGAGTGGGTCGATAGCATTTGTTGCTGTTGACGGAATGGCGCCCACTGCCGGTGGCGTTATCGAGCAAGGTAAATACAAGTCAGAAGCGCCAATCGGCGAGTCCAAAGTCGAGATTCGAGTACCGAAAGTTGTTGGCAAAACGAAGCTCTACGACACCCCTGACAGTCCTGAGCAAGATGTCATGGAAGAAGTCTTGCCAGCAAAGTACAACGAAGAGACGGAACTCCGCTTTACTGCGACCAAAGGATCGAATGAGAAGCATTGGGATCTGTCAACGAAGTAATACTGCTGGATAATGCTCCCCCTCTGCTGGCCATCTTGGCAGGAAGTTGCCCGCTTCACTGGTCCCCTAGGCGACTGAAGCGGCTGAGCCCGTTATTATAGATGCGGGTATTCGCCAGCATCTCCTGGCCGCCCGCCAAACCCCGTCTTCAGTACTGGTTCGCCATGGACTTCGACCTGCGAAGTTGTTGTGGCGACGCCGACACTTCGTTTTACTGGCGCAATACGGAGTGGGTCTTATAGGCGTATTACGGAGTGGATTGAAGGCGGACGCTGTGGCTGAGCAGTTTGCTTCAACAACGATTCACCGCATGTTGCAACCGAACCAAGAAAAACTCGACTGTTTTGTACGCGTGATCACTCCGGAAAACGTGGAGTTCGATTACGCACTGGCCGGACCGTTCCAACGCTTGCCGGCGTTCCTTTTCGATATGTTTATCCGGCTGGTCGCCATGTTCGTCTTGGTGCTGGCGTTGATTTTCACCATGCCGTTTGTCCCGCTGGGCGGAATGTTCGCAACCGTTGCGCTTATTTTGACTTTCTTCGTGCTGAGCTGGTTTTACGGTGTCTACTTCGAAACTCGTTTCAACGGCAGAACCTTGGGAAAAATGCTTTTCAGGCTGCGGGCGATTTCCGTGGATGGCCGACCGATCAACGGGATTCAAGCCGCCTTGCGGAACTTGCTCAGATTCGCCGACCTTTATCCGTCACCGTTGGCAGGGCTGATCACGATGGTGTTAACGAGTGGTTCGCAGCGATTGGGTGATTTGGCTGCGAATACCATGGTCGTGGTCGATCGCGGACGTCATTCCCCATGGGACATCAAGCCGGATGATGTTCGCGCGTTTGGCTTAGCTGAACTCATTCCAGCGACCTTCGTTGCCAGTCACTCCCTGGCTCAGGCGATCGGTATGTACATGGAGAATCGCCGGAGATTGCCCGTCCCGCGGCGTTTGGATGTGGCCAAGCACTTGGCCGCCCCGCTACTTCGCAAATTCGAATTGCTCCCCGATACCAGTCCTGACTTGCTGTTATGTGCGCTGTATGTACGTATTTACATGTCGGAAGAACAGCAACAACGAGGGATTGCTCAATTGCGCGCGAAAAGTGCCGCAACTGGTTCGCAGGCGATGACCAATCGAAGGGCGCCATTACAAGTGCCTCCTATTCAGGCCTCCGCCAGCCAAACTCCGCCAGTGCCAGCGGACAAAGTGCCAGCGGACATAGCGCCAGCGGACATAGTGGATCCGCTTTCGCTGCAAGCATACCTTACTGAGCCACCAGCCACCGGGTCCGATGCGCTAAGCAACGCAGCAACAAGGGAACTTGGCGTCCCTCCGGCACCTCCAACCGCGCCACCACCACGATCTGGCGAAAGCAATTAAATGGTAACGCTGGCAGAGACCTTACAGAAGCGACGCGCGGACTGGCTCCGTCTGGAGATGTTGATTACACAGATGACGGCCCGCAGTTTGAAGCGTTGCCCGGGAACGAAAATTGGAGAGCTCTCGGAACTCTACCGCAGCGCGTGCGCCGACTTAGCCATGGCGGAGCAATATCGCTTGTCTCCTGAGATGTCCGTCTACTTGCACGGTCTGGTCGCCAAGGCTCACAATACACTTTATCGTTCGCGGAAGTTTCAATACCACGAGTGGACCGATGTCGTTTTCCGCCGAGCGCCGCAGCAGATTTTTCGCGATCGCTGCGTGCACATTTGCGCGATTTTGTTTTTTGGGCTGTTCAGTTTATCGGCCTATCTGGCGTACAACGAATCTCTGTTTCCCGGCTTCGGCGAGAAGATGCTGGGGGATGAGATGATCGATAACCTGGAAAACATGTACGGTGGGGAAAGACAGCGGACCATCGACGATAATTTTATCATGGTGGCCTATTACATCCAGCACAATACGGGCATTGGCTTGACTTGTTTTGCGTTGGGGATACTAATCATCCCCGGTCTCATGGCGACCGCGTTCAACGCCACTTTTTTGGGCGCCGCCTTCGGATACATGGCGCGGCCGGGAGTCGAAGGTGGCGATCACTTTCTCAATTTTGTGACCGCGCACGGCTCGTTCGAGTTAACTGCGATCGCGCTGGCAGCCTCGGCTGGCTTGCGCATCGGTAGCGGTTGGCTGTTCACCGGCGGGCTTGGTCGCATTGCCTCGTTGCAGTTAAGAGCCCAGGAAGCGGTGCCGGTCATGGCGGCTTCTGGCGTGTTGTTCTTTCTCGCCGCACTTACCGAAGGTCTACTTTCACCTACCGACTTGCCCTACCTGTTCAAAGCGGGCTGGGCGATTTTAAGCAGCACTCTGTTGATGTTCTACTTTGTGGTCCTTGGGTATCCGACGGGAGACTCCGGTGCAACTTGATAGAACCGAGATCGTTATTCGGCAGCGTTCCTTGGCAGAGTTGATGGATCTGTCTCTATTAGTCCTGCGCAGGCATGGTCTAAAAATTGCTGCGGCGAGTGCTGTCTTGGGAATCCCCTTGATGATCGTCAACGTTTTGTCGCTCAACTGGATGCTCGGCGAAGAGGCTATCCTCGCTACTGAGGATATTGAGGAAGCGCAGATTTTTCTGCGATGGCGGCACGGTTTTCACTTAGTCGCGTTGTTTGTGATGCAATTTCCGTTGGCCTCCTTGCCAGCGACGGTGTGGCTCGGCAACCAAGTCTTTTACGAACAGCTCTCGCTGCGACAGTTGCTCAGCAAACTCAAGCGTGTGGTTTGGCCGACTCTCTTCATACTTGGAATTCTGCGTTTGGGTTTGATAGGATTGATTTTGGAGTTCTTCGTCGACCATACTGTAATCTTTGATCCCGCTACAGAAGTGATATTCATCTTGGGGCTGGCCAGCGTTTTATTAGTGCGAGGAGTGTGGCCATTTGCGCCTGAGATCCTCGGCTTGGAGTTGTGCTCGTTACGGGCCACGGCGACCTCTCCAATTAGTTATTCCAAAAGGCGGGCCGGGCTGCATCAAACTGTTTCATCGGATCACTTATCGAGATTCATTGCCTGTAGCTTCATTGCGGTGTGCTTGACGTGCGTCCTGGTAGCCGCCGGCTATATGTTTTTCAGCACACTGACGGGACGAGCCGGATGGTATGCTTGGTACAATCAATTATTGTTGCCCCTCGCCATATGGCTGGTTGGTCTGTTTGTCGTCGTGTTCCGTTTTCTATCATACCTCGACAGTCGTATTAGATTGGAGGGCTGGGAATTGGAGTTGCGGATGCGGGCTGAGGGTGAGCGCATTGCCAATTCGATGGCCCCTCCCGCGGCCGAGCCGCTTACCAATCCTGAGCAGGTGGTCGCTTGATGTTCAACAAGTTCCATAGTTACGTTTTAGGAATGCTCGTCGCGCTCATGCTCGTCGGACCAAGTATATCGCGCGATGGAGGACTGGTGGCGGCGGCAGAATCCAGTATCGACAGCGATAAAGCCCTCAGAACGCTGCGTGGTAATCGTTGGTTCAACTCGGATACACAGTCCTACAATCCACCGGTGCTTACCAAACCTGTAGACGACTCGATTCGCCGTAACGGTTGGGACGCCCAGCCCAGCAATTGGACGTGGGATTGGAATTGGCCCAGTTTTGGCTCAGGTTTCGGCGGCTTAGGACTCAGCGCTGACGCCGTAGGGTGGATGCTGCTAGCAGTTTTGGGCACACTGTTGATCGTCGGTATCGCGGCGGCCTTGTACTTTTACCTACGTGATAGCTTGCCATTCCAGAAACGCATGGTCATTAAGAAACAGTCCCTAATAATCGACCCCATGAAGGTCGAAGATTTACCCTTCGAAGTTGGTGAGCAATCGGGCGATCCGCTCCGCAACGCCGAGTCCTTGATGCGCGCCGGCCGCTACAACGAAGCGGTCGTTTACGTCTACGGCTACATGCTTTTGGCACTCGATCACGCGCGAAAGATTCATCTGCAAAAAGGGAAAACAAATCGCATGTACCTGCGTGAATTGCGGAGCCAGGTGGTGCTGCGGTCGATCGTTAATCGCACGATGCTCGCTTTTGAAGATGTGTTTTTTGGACGCTACGATATCGACGCCGAACGCTTTTCAAAACTGTGGGCTCAATTGGACGAGTTTCATCGACTTGTTGAGCCGACTGCGGCGTCACAGCCGAGCGCGGGGGGAAAGGTTGCTGCGCTATGAAAGGATGCCGCTGCGAAGTGAACTTGAGGCACGCGCTGCGCGCGGCCATTGTCCAGCGGTCAGTTGCCCTCGTGCGATTTTGCGTGCTGTTGACGGTGATCGGAGTGTTGCTATCCACAACAGGTTGCAACTACATACCCTGGCCAGATACTTTTGGTGCCGTGACGCCACCCAATTCCAAGCGCAGTCTGAATGGCTTGGGGGTCCATAAACGCATGTGGGAGACGGCGGGGGCGCGGGTCCTAACACCCCAGAAGCTGTCGCCGCGGTTAGACGATATGGAGGTGCTGGTACTGGTCGGGGCCTCCTATGAGCCACCCGGGAGATTGGCACGCGATTGGCTCGAACAATGGCTGGACAATGCACGCGGTCGAACGGTGATTTATTTTGGTCGTGACTTTGATGCTGAGACGTTGTATCGCGAGCAAACACTGGCTGCGGTCGCGCCCGCTGCGCAGGATCAAGCTGCAGAAATGTTAGCGGTCCGCGAAGCCAAACAATTTGTTGAGCGACTTGAGCAGGTTCCAGAAGACATTTTCTGTCGCTGGTTTTTTCTCAGAACGTCTGCGCGCCCAATCGTACAGCGGCAGTTTACGGGCGCTTGGGCAAGCAAACTCAACGAACTTTCAGGCGAGTGGCCGATCCATACGCTACTTGAACCACCGGAGAGCCAATTGCGGAATAAGAAGCCGAGCTGGTTAACCGGCGGCGCGCCACCCAAACTAACGCCGGTGCAAAAACTTACGAGCGGTGATGATGCTGAGCAAGAGCTTGGCGACAAAGAGGTGCAACGCTCGGTCTGGCAGCCCAACGAGATTGCCAGCGATGAGTCGTGGCAATCGGAGTGGGATGCCGCGGGGGAATCCGAAGTTCTGCTGGCCGGAGCAGACGGCGAGCCGCTGATCCATCGCCTCACCAGCGACAAGTTTGGTGGCAGTCAAATTCTGATCGTCGCCAACGGTGCACCATTTCTCAATGGGGCTTTGGTCCAACCGCTGCACCGGAAAATTGGCGAGTTGATAATCGCAGAGTGTTTGCCCGCTAAACGCGTGGGATTAGTCTCTTACAACCAGGCGGGATTGCTAATTAGCCAAATCGATGCAGGTGACCAAGTCAATGTCGGCATGGAGCTGCTTACGGTCTGGCCACTCAGTGCCATCACCATGCATGCCGCTTTTCTTGGAATCTTGTTGTGCTTTATGTTACTTCCCATTCTCGGGCGTCCCCAAGGGTTACCACCCAGGAGCGTGACGGACTTTGGATTGCATGTCGAGGCGATGGGGCAAATGCTCTTCGAGTCCCGTGATTCCAATTTTGCTGTGCGAATGATACGCAATTACTTCGTGAAAGTTCGCGATGAGACCCCGCCCGAATGGCTGATGGAACTTGGGACCTCGGAGCTCATTTCGCCTATTCAAAGTGCCTCGCTGACAATTGCTTCTCAGCCGCCCGTGTCCTCTGAAATCACCGCTGCCTCCACGGCCTCCACATTGCCATCGTCGCCGACGCCCCCGGCGACGCCTCCAACCGCGACCGCGGAGGTACTGCCGCCGAGTCCCACTAACCAGTCCCCTGTCGATCCGCTATCTTGACGGTCCGTCGAAGATTTCTTTCCAAGCTCGATAAATTGATTCAAAGTTGCCATTACGAAATCATCATTGATGCGAAATACCAAAGAACTGTTTGAAACGATTTCCGCCGAATTGCACAAGCTCTTCATCGGCCAGGACGAACTCGTGCTATCCACCCTCGTGGCCCTGTTTTCCGGCGGTCATGTGTTGATCGAGAGCTTGCCCGGCATGGGGAAAACGCTGTTTGTTCGCGCGCTGGGAAAAATACTCGGGTGCAAATTTGGTCGGATTCAGTTTACGGCCGACTTGATGCCTTCAGACATTACCGGCGCGCCGCTTTTGGATATGCGAACGCAAGAGTTTCGTTTCCGACCTGGACCGGTGTTTACCCAATTGCTCCTGGCCGACGAAATCAATCGTTCGCCCGCCAAGACGCACGCCGCCTTGCTCGAGATCATGCAGGAATATCGTGTCACCGTCGATGGCACCAGTCACGTTTTGCAGCGGCCTTTCCTGGTTATGGCGACGCAAAATCCGATCGAAAGCGAGGGAACGTATAATCTGCCGGAAGCTCAGTTGGATCGATTCATGTTTAAAGTTGTGGTCGAGTATCCTGGCGAGCAAGAAGAAGAGCAAATTCTCACGCTGCACAGCCAGCAAATTGATTTGAATCAGCGACTGGACCAAGAATTGCGAGAGCTGACCAATCCAGAAGAGATCATGGCGCTTATTTCTGCCAACGCACTGGTCCGAGTCGAGCCGCATCTGATCCAGTATATCAATCGCATTGTTCGTCTGACCCGCGGCTGGCCCAGCTTTCATCTGGGCGCTTCCCCACGTGCTGGATTGGCACTGGTCCAAGGCGCGCGTACATTGGCCGCATTTCGAGGACGCGATTATGCGACTCCAGACGATGTGGTGGAGATCGTCTTGCCTGCGCTGCGGCATCGCGTGATCATGTCAGCGGAAGCCGAAGTAGAAGGCCTCAAAGTGGATGATCAATTGACACAATTGCTCCGCAGTGTTGAAGTTCCGCGTGGTTAAGGGCAAACCTAGTTCATCCTTATTTGGATCGCTTCATGCAGTCTGATTCAGCAGCAAAATTCTCGATCTTCGACTGGGGAGTCAGCCCCTGGCTGCTGCTCTTGCTGGCGCTCGTGCCGCTGCTGCTCTTGATGAAAATGCGCCGCACCTACCCCACCCCTTCACTGGCAGGGCTGCTGGCAATCCCATTCATGCTCTCAGTCCCTCTACCCTGGTTGCCTAGTTGGTGGTGGTATGTCGTTTTGGTCATCGATCTTTTGCTAATCGTGGCTGCACTCGTTGACTTAGCCACGCTGCCCAGGCTAGATCAAGTCGAGGTGACGCGGAGTATGCCACGCGTGGCCTCGCTGGACAATCCCCATCACGTCGAGGTGTCCATTGACAATCGCAGTTCACGGTTGCTGACGATGAGTGTAGCGGAGGACGCCGCCGAGCGATTGCGTATCAATCCACCTGTGCACCGAATCGTACTCATGCCAAATAAGCGTACGACGGTCCAGCACACGATTACATCCCACCGACGCGGTGCGTTTGTGCTCCAGAATATCTATGCGCAAATTACCAGTCGCGGTGGCCTGTGGCGTCGCCAACACATTTTCCCTTGCACTAGCGACCTGCATGTTTATCCGGACATCAAACAGATCAGCGAATACGCCCTGCTGGCCCGCACCAATCGCTTGAGTCAGATCGGGGTGCGGCGGACCAGACGCCCCGGCCAAGAAAGCGATTTTGAGCGACTGCGCGATTACCAACAGGATGATAACTACCGACACATCGACTGGCGTAGCACCGCCCGCCGACAAAAGCTAACGGTGCGACAGTTTCAAACTGACCAAAGTCAACGCGTGATCTTCATGCTCGATTGCGGACGCATGATGACCAATGAATACGAGCATCTCAGTTTGTTGGATTACGCGTTGAATTCGATACTGATGTTGAGCTACGTGGCGCTCGACCAAGGAGACTCGGTCGGCATGCTCTGCTTTTCGGATCACATCCATCGTTTCGTACCGCCGGCAGGTGGAAAACGTCAGATGAATCGTATTTTGCATGCCGGTTTCGACCAATTTCCGCGGCTGGTGCAATCTCGATTCGATCAGGCTTTCCTGTATCTATCAATGCATTGCCGACGGCGATCGCTGGTGGTGCTGATCACGAACGTTATCGATCAAGTGAACGCACAGCAGATTCACAACTACATGGGGAATCTTGTTGGTGCGCATTTGCCGCTGATCGTATTGCTGCGCGATCATAGCGTGTTCCAATTTGCCGATAACCCTAGTCCAGATCCCGCTGTGCTCTATCGCAGTGCAGCCGCCAGCCAATTACTAACCTGGCGTCATCAAGTGATCCATCGCATGCAAGCCGCTGGTTCCTTGACACTCGACGTCTTCCCCGAGGACATGACTTCGCCGCTGGTAAATCAATACCTAGAAATCAAAGCTCAACATTTGTTATAGGTTGATAACAGCACGTCCGACACTTGACGAAATCTCTTTCACTGCACTTGCTTGCGAGGGCCGAACCATGCTGAAGACTTCGATGTTGCATCCCGATATCCTGCGTGCCTGCGCGCGAGCTGGTCATCACTCCAAAATATTAATTGCGGATGGAAATTACCCAGCTTCATCGAAGATCGGTCCCAAAGCGGAACTCGTCTGTTTGCAACTCTCACCGGGCATTCCCACAGTCTCGCAGGTCTTGCGAGCGCTGCTCGAAGTTCTTCCCGTGGATATCTTCAACACGATGGGGATCGATCCTACCGATGAATATGCATCGCAGGGCAATCCACCCGTGTGGACAGAATTTCGGCAGATCCTCGAAGAAGCTGGCTCTTCGCGCAAGCTAGAGCCCATCATGAAGTGGGATTTCTACGCGGCGGTCGCGTCGGACGATCACGTGCTGACCATCCAAACTGCCGATCAAGCGCTGTGGGCAAATCTACTTCTAAGCGTGGGGGTTCGCACCCCTGGCAGCTAGGACTTGACCACCCAAATGTTGCGGTAGACAACGGGGTTGCCGTGTCCTTGAAGGTACAAGCCATCTGGCGTCGGTCCTTCAGGATGACGGCCAGGAGTGCCCGATTTCAGCTCCAAATCTTGGTGAATAATCACTCCATTGTGCTTGATGGTCGCCCGAGCGTTTTGGAATTC
>JBBQRC010000143.1:0-9378 GCA_038215215.1 Pirellulales bacterium | reverse complement strand
TCAACAGGCACTCATACGACTAATCACCGCATCGAATACGTACCAACGCTCCTCGGAGCCAAACGAATCCAATGCGGGCGACCAGCAGAACTATGCTCGCTATCCGCTAAAGCAGTTAGAGGCAGAAGTGCTCTTGGATGCAGTTTGCCAAACGACGGGTGTGAATGAAAAGTTTGCCGGTGTGCCTGAGGGGAGTCGCGCGATTCAATTGTGGGATAGCCAAGTGCCACATTATTTCCTGCAGTTGTTTGGGCGGCCAGCGCGAACGACAGCATGCGAGTGCGAACGAGTCTCTGAACCAACCGTCTCGCAAGTCTTACACATTCTCAACTCACCCGACATCCAAGCTAAGTTGTCACACGACGGTGGAAGGCTGGCCAAAATCATCCATTTGCCTGATGAGCAACTGACCGAAGAGTTGTACCTCACATTCTTTGGACGCTTGCCATCCACCGTGGAGCAGCGATTTGCAAGTGAGCACCTGCAAAGGCACACCGATCGGCAACGCGCCGTGGAAGATCTCGCGTGGAGCCTGTTGAATTCCTTAGAGTTTTTGTTCTGTCATTAGCGTGCTTCGCCGGAGAGGTTCAAACCCCTTTTCGGATAGGTTCTTAGTCGAACACCCACATCATGCCAATCTGGAGACACTTATGAACCGAGTCTTTTGCGATGGGATGAAACGCCGTGACATGTTGCGAATGGGGACTGCAGGTGTCTTTGGCATGGGCTTAACGTTGCCACAAATCTTGGCAGGACAGGCGCAGGCAGCGGCCAGCGGAGCAGCGACGAAAGACGTTTCGTTGATCATTCTCTTTTTGCAAGGTGGTTTATCGACTATCGACACCTGGGATATGAAGCCGCATGCGCCGTCGGAGTTTCGCGGCGAGTTCAAACCGATCAATACTAATGTGCCGGGCATTCAGCTGTGCGAACATTTGCCTCGATTGGCCGGACAGATGGACAAGTTTTCGCTAGTCCGTTCGTTTGGTCTTTCGAATTCGGACCACGGACCAGCCGATCACTACCTACTGACTGGATACCGTCCCGGTGGTGGCTTCAATGGTGCGCTTAAACCTAACAACCAAAGACCGGCGCACGGAGCCGTGATCGCCAAGAAATTGGGCTCGCGAGGAGCGGTGCCTCCCTACGTGTGTTTGCCCAAGATGCACAACAGTGCTGGTTCGTCGTACTTGGGCTCCGCGGCCGCCCCATTCACGGTCGAAGCAGATCCTAATGCGCCAGGCTTTACCGTGCCTGACTTGGCACCTCCCCTGGATGTCGACGCACAGCGACTCGACAACCGCCGCGCATTGCTGCAACAGGTGGATCGTTTTCAACGCGGAACGGAAGCCAAAGCCAACCGCAGCGCCGATGCCTTGAGCACTTATCAACAGAAGGCCTTCGCATTGATGACTTCGTCTTCCACCAAGACGGCCTTTGATATTGATCGCGAACCGGAAAAGTTGAGAGACGAATATGGCAGACATTCGTTGGGCCAATCTTGTTTGATGGCCAGACGTCTGGTCGAAGCCGGAGTGCGTTGTGTGTTGATTGACCATACGAACTGGGATACGCATTACGACAACTTTAATGTTCTCAAAAACGACCTGCTGCCGCATTTGGACTCAGGCATGTCAACTCTGTTCCGCGATTTGCATGATCGAGGCATGCTCGAAACGACCTTGGTGCTCGTGACAGGTGAGTTCGGTAGAACGCCACGTATCAATAAAGATGCGGGACGAGATCATTGGGGACCAAGTACCGCAATTGCGATGGGGGGAGGCGGCATCCAAGGGGGAATTGTAGTGGGTGCCTCGAACGAGCGAGCGGAAAAGCCAGCCACAACGCCTTATGGCCCTGAAGATCTGGCGGCCACGATTTATCAATGCATCGGTATCGATCCGAAAACAGAATTCCATACTCCTGAAGGGCGACCGATTCCTATCGTACCGGGAAGTGGTCGAGTGATCGAAGGGTTGACTTAACATGCGTGGCAATTCCTTATCCTTTCGCGAACCGGGGCTTCTTTTGATATGGGCGGCTCTCGCTTCCGGCATCGTTTTGGCCGATGCTCCTGTGGCTATCTACTTGTTTCCGGCTGGAGGGCAACAAGGGACCGATGTGGCGTTTCGCCTCGGAGGTTACGATTTGCATGATGGTTGTCCGCTTGAGATGACAGGACAAAGCATCGTCCCGTCGCAGCGAGTCGAACCTGCGGCTCAAACGATTTGGTTCGAAGGCCCTCGCATACCATTGCCCGATTCGCAAGCTCAAGAGAGTTACCCTCGGGATCAGATCGCCAGCGTCGCCATCTCGAAGGATGCACCGTTGGGTTTTCGCAAAGCGAGAGTGAGGAACGCTCAAGGAGTCTCCAATTGGCTCAACTTTGTCGTCGGTGATTTACCGGAAATCGTGGAGGAAGAGTTGGACGGCGCACCGTTGCCAGTGGCCGTGCAATTGCCGGTAACAATTAATGGTCGCATCTTCCCGCGAGAAGATGTCGACATCTGGAGTTTCGAAGCCCGCGCCGGCGTCACTTACACATGTGAGGTGATGGCCGAACGTTTTGGTTCGCCACTCGATTCACGTTTGAGCGTTGTTGGTCTAAACGGCAAAGTCATCGGTGAAAACGAAGATCACTATGGAAAGGATTCCATGTTGCATTTCACGGCGATCGAGGATGGCCCAGTTCAGGTTAGCATTCACGATGTCGATTTTGGTGGTCTGCAACACTATGTATATCGCTTGACCATTACGGATGGTCCCTTTATCGACTCGATTTACCCACTCGGTGGACGACGCGGTTCGAATGTGGCCTTCCAAGTGGCTGGCCCAAATTTGCCTGATCCGCCTGTCACATTGCAATTACCTGTCGTTACGCCCGAGTCAAATGCGCTCATTTGGTCAACACAATTTGCCATCGCGGGCCACCAGAGCAATTTGGTTCAATTGGAACTGAGTGATCTGCCCGAAGCAATGGAAGCAGAACCTAATGATGCTACTGGGAGTATCGCTTTAAGCGAGCCAGTTTGTTATCCAGTCGTGCTGAATGGTCGCATTGACCGGGCGGGGGACGTGGACAAATGGCGATTTGCAGCGCGCAAGGATGAAGCGATTAGCATCGAGGTGCACGGTTCGCGTTTGGGATCGCACATCGATTCTGTTGTGTCGATTTGCAATATGGCGGGCAAGGAACTGGCGATGAACGATGACGCGGAGGCGGGGCAAAGCGATTCGCGGATCGGGTTTACAGCTCCCGAGGATGGTGTCTTCGTACTATCTGTACGCGATCGGTTCTCAAATCGTGGCGGAACATCGTTTCCCTACCGAGTATGGCTACAAGCCAGCGAAACTGCTCCAGACTACGAATTGAGTGTTGCACAAGACACGCTGAATGTCCCTCGCGCGACTGAGGCGAAACTAAAAGTAAAAGCCATTCGCAAAAACGGCATGAACGCCGCCATCGCGATTGAAGTCAAGGCTTTGCCCGACGGAGTAACTGTCACAGGCAATACTATCGCCGAGAAGAAGAACGAGTGCGAACTGATCTTTCGCGCATCGGAGACAGCAAAACTTGACGTGACTGAGTTGACCATGACTGGTAGTGCGACCATCGCCGATCAATTAGTTGCGAAAGTGGTGACTCGCCCACGCGCATCCCTCTACCATGCCGACACGCATAGTTTTGCGTTAGCCGTAACTGTGCCGACACCATTTAAGATTTTTGGCCAATTCGAGACCAAGTACGCAGCCCGAGGTTCGACCTTTGTACGTCATTTTTCGATCAACCGCGGCGGTTTCGAGGGACCGATCACGGTTGACCTAGCAGAGCGGCAGGTGAGGCACCTGCAGGGGGTAACTGGACCTGCGATTGTCATCCCACCAGGTGTCAATGAGTTTGATTATCCCTTGCACTTGGCACCGTGGATGGAGATCGGACGCACCAGTCGCACATGCTTGAGGGGCGTGGGAGATATCAGGGACGACGACGGATCGGTTCATAAAGTTAGCTTCACATCGGCTGCGCAGTTCGATCAAATCATTGTCTTGGTCGATCCAGGGCAATTGGACGTTCGACTCAACCGCACCTCGTTGAAAGCCCTGCAGGGAGGGGAGGCGGAATTACTGGTGACGGTTGGACGCGGACAAGGAATAACGGGAGTTGTGCAAATCGAGCTCGTTGCACCTAAACATATCGCCTGCGTGCATGCTTCCCCTCTGTTGATCGAGTCGGACCAAAACACTGGCGTGCTGAAATTAACTTTCGCCAACGGCCCTCTAGGTCATTTCAACATGCCGCTCACCATTCGAGCCACAGCCCGTGTTAAAGGTGCTGACTATACGGCGGAAAGGTTAATTACGCTGGTCGAATAGTGATGTTCGGAGAAAACTTCAAAACGTTAATGACTTAAAGAGATTCCAACATGCTTCATCGTCGAGTTGCGATTCACTTAATCTCGCTGCTCGGACTGTTTTTTCAGGGCACACTTAATGCCCAGGACGGTTCGCAGAAGATGCCGAGAGAGGATGTCATCGACTCGCCTGCCATCGCGGAAGGTTTGTGCGTCAGCAATGTATTCCAAGCGAACATGGTGCTGCAACGCGACAAACCGGTTGCGATTTGGGGATGGGCTGAGACTGGCGAGAATGTCATCGTGACGATGAATGGTGCCGAACAGGCGGCCATCGCGAACAACGATCGGTTGTGGCAAGTTACCTTGCCCGCAATGCCCGCCAACTCAGCTCCGCAAACGCTGACGATCCTAGGAACCAACAAGACTCTAACGCTCAAACAAATCCAAGCACTTCGCCAACAGGATGTTGAGCGAAGCCTGCGCAATGCAGAAGTTCTCAAGAGTACTGAACATCCATGAATCGAAATACAGCTTTCCCAATTGCTTTAACTTCGTTGGCAATCTATCTGGCGATCGGCATTTGCAACCTGCACGCGCAAACGTCGGTCAATTCGGATTGGCAGCAAGAGGCTCTCCCGAGGTTCAAAGCAATCTACGAACGAAACGAATTTCGGCCCGCCGACTTTCGTGCAGAGTGGCTTCCCGACAGTTCCGGGTATACGACCTACGAACGCGAGGCGAACGCACAGGAACCGATTCTAGTTCGTTACGCAATTAACAGCGGCAAGCGTACCGAAGTGAAAATAGAGAACGAGAAGCAGAGCAATGGTGGTAGCTTGCTCTCACCGGCTGGAAGCCACCTTTTGGAGTTTCGGGACGGCGATCTTTTTGTGCGGGATCTCGCAAGTAATGAACAAACTCGACTGACAAAGCGTTCCGCCGACTGGGACATCTCGTATCGCGATCCGGCTTGGAGTCCGGATGGAGAGCACATCGTGTTCATTGAGTCTGATTCGACCCAAGTCCGGCAGCGTGCGGTTCTGGTGCCCGATGATCCCTCTTACCCGAGCATGCGATACGATCGCTTTGCGAGAGTCGGTGAGAAAATCGCGGCTCTGCGTATCGGTGTCGTGGACTCCGGCGGAAAGCAGATCCACTGGTTGCCGATTGAAGCACCTGAGGAAGGTTTCTATCTCGGACAGGTCGATTGGGCAGGAAACTCCGATGAAGTGCTGGTGGAAACGTTCAGCCGTTTTCGTGACCAACGTGACTTCTTGCTGGCTACCCTGGGAGGCGAAGTGAAGCAAATATTTCACGAAACCAATGATGCATGGGCTGTTGGCAGTCAGGGAACGGAGTCAGGGTTGACCTGGATTCGAGATGGCGACGCGTTCATTGTGGTGAGCGAAAAAGACGGCTGGCGGCACGCCTTCGTCTATTCTCGCGAGGGAAAGGAGCTGTCGCTGCTCACGCCCGGCAAGTACGACATCATCGATCGGGCCACCGTCGATGAAAGCGGAGGCTGGTATTATTTCTATGCATCCCCCGACAACGGAACACAAAAATATCTGTACCGCGTTCCGCTGGATGAATCGGGGACCCTGGAGAGGATCACGCCACTAGACCAGCCAGGGACCCACGAATACGATTTTTCGCCGGATTCGCAGTGGGCGTTTCATACCTGGTCCCGGATGGATAGTCCGCCAATCGTCGAGCTGATTGAATTGTCGGGGCACCGGGTTGTGCGGGTGCTGGAAGATAACAGCGAACTCCGCTCGAAGGTGAAGCAACTGATTGCACACCCAACGGAATTCCTGCAGCTCGAGATAGGCGACGGCATTTCTATGGACGCATGGATGATCAAACCGGCGAACTTTGATGAATCGAAGAAGTATCCTGTCTTCATTTACGTTTATGGCGAGCCCTATGCTCAGACGGTGCTGGACAAATGGGGAACCAGCCAGGCTGACTTTCACCGCGTTGTCGCCGATATGGGATATTTAGTCGTGTCAATCGACAACCGGGGAACTCCCGCCCCGAAAGGCGCTGCTTGGCGCCGTTCCATCTTCGGCCAGCTGGGGCCTCTCTCGACGGAAGACCAGGCTGCGGCGCTCAAGGAGCTCGGTCGTACGCGACCTTACGTTGATTTGACGCGAGTTGGAATTTGGGGCTGGAGCGGGGGCGGCTCCAACACACTGAACGCTATGTTCCGAAAGCCAGACGCTTATCAAGTCGGAATTGCCGTTGTGCCGAAACCGCAGCCGCATCTTTACAACGCGTGGTTCCAGGAAATCTATATGCGCTCCCGCGAAGTGAACCCCGACGGTTACAAAGCATCGGCACCGATCAATTTTGCGGAAGGACTCAAGGGCAAGTTACTGATTATCACCGGGTCAGGGGAAACGAACACACACATCCAGATTATCGAAGGCCTAGTCGATCGCTTGGTCGAACTTGGGAAAGCTTTCGACTACATGGTGTACCCGAACCGGGATCATGGCTTGCGCGAAGGGCCAGGTTCTGTCGTCCATGTAAGAATGCTCATTCTCCGCTATCTCATTGAAAATCTTCCCCCGGGGCCACGCTAAATCGGTCTTTCACGGTGGCGGAGAAGAGTAACACATTTAGATTAGCGAAGCCTAGCGATTGGCCACGTTGAGGCAAACCTTGCCTTGCTGCCTCCCTGCGGCAACCATATTGCTGGCTTCATGCGCAGTGGCACAGAGAAAACGCTCGGGTTCAGTTGCTTGGAATTCACGGGTGCGATCCCCTTCATACGACATCGCTACCGATCGTGACGATCCTTTGCAGTTCTCCGCCGATCGAAAACAATACAACTTGAGCGTCCACACTACGCGGACCAGCAGACCCGTTTCAGCAAGTGACTTTAACAGCACAGTTTCACTTGAAGCTAGTTTTGTACTGGGCGGGACCAGGATTTGCGAAGCGATTTATGTGTTATTGATCGTTCTGAAAAGCACATTGGCTTGGTTTCGTAGTATCACTTCAGCAGAATTCAAGACACTGTCGCCGTTCATATCCCAGAGAATGCCTTTGCGAGCACGGGCGTTGGCTCGTGACAAAAATTCCTTGACAGTCAGAACGGTATTGTCTTTGATACCGAAGGCAGCGCCATTGGCACCGACGTTGATCGTGCTGGCTCCAAGTCCCGTCGCCGACACGGCGAATCCATAAGTGGCGGAAGCCGCCGTTGTCCCGGCTAAGCTTGAATTCGTCACATAAGTCGACAATGCCAGGGCTAGAAATTCCGCTTCGGGCTTTCTAGCTTCGTTGGCGTACAGTGTCTGATAGAAAGCGGCCACCTGGAGGTTTGTCTTTTTCGCCAAATCAATCGTGCTTCCTGCAGCAGAGCCGAATAGATTGCTGAAATTTGTTGACAGCCAGTTTCCAAGGTTCTTGGCAGTCGGTCCGCCGTTGAGAGCTTTGATTAGGGCTTGCCCTGTACTGGAATTCCACCAAACGGCGGTTTGCGTTTGTTTGCCGGCGACGGCGGATCCGATTGTTTGTTGTTCACCGAAGTTGTAACCCGTTCCAGCCACCCCAGCGGCAAGAGTGATACCGCTAAATTTGTCGTTCGACGACTTGCCACCTTTATTACCAAGCGTGTCTTTGCCGTCAGTGTAATCGCCTGGCTGTGTTTCAGATATCGTGTAGGTGCCGGCAGGCAGGTTATCGAACGTGTAGACACCGTACGCGTCTGTCACAACGGTTTGCGTCGTCGAATTGGAAGTCGCCGTCACCTTGACGCCGGCAATTGGAAGTTCACCCGAATCGATAGTTCCGTTGTTGTTGGCATCTCGATAGACAGTACCTGTCAACGACGCTGGTGAAGCGAGCAATCTGTGTGTGCCACCATTATCGGCGCTGAAGAGCCGATTCTGGGCAGAATAAAAGATGTTGCTGCTGGATGGCCCAAGTCGATCGATCGCAAAGCCACTCACAAAATCAACCTGGAAGAAACTGTGCGGATTCGAAACGGTCAATGTGTAGGTCCCCGGTCCAAATACCCCGCTGTCAATGTCAAAAATCTTCTGCAGGTAGGCAGTATTAGCGTCGAACGTGGATTCCGGAGCCGTGTAGCTAACGAGGGTGAATCTTTGTGGCGTTGCTCCGACAACGACCGTGAAAGAGACTTGAACTGTGTCCCCTTCCTGCGTGCTGCCGCGTAGGTCGGTCACGGGCGTCATGCCGTTGATCACGTAGACAATGTTGGAAAGCACATTCAGATTGCCACGTACCACATTAGAAAAGTTGTTGCCGCTGGCATGTTGTCCTGCCGTCAAGGCGACCGAAAAGTAGTCGGTCGTTGCCGGCGATGTCTTGACGTATCCAGCCGGTGTGACTTGCCGAATCTTGTAGCTACCCGAGACCAGCTCGGAGAACACATAAGTTCCATCAGCGAGTGAGGTGCTCGTCGGCTCACCCGCATTCCACGAGCCGTTGCTGTTGGTGTCGAGATAGACTTTCACGCCCGCAAGCGGCAAATCGTCGGCCGTCAGGCCGTTGCCACTAACGTCCAGATATTCCTTGCCGCTAATCGAGCCAGTCGGAATGACATTGATCGACACAGTCGCCACATTTGAAAAAACCCCCAGATTGTCTCTCACTTTATAGCTGAAACTGTCAGGCCCGGTAAAGTTGACGGCTGGAGTGTAGGTAACCACGCCGGTGGTTGCGTTGACCTTGGTGGTGCCGTGGCTTGCGGCTCTGACAATGATCACGCTTGTCGGCTTGATCGTCCCATCCGAATCGCTGTCATTAGCCAGGACGTTTATTGTCGCGGCGGTATTCATGTTCGTGCTGGCTGCGTCGTTACCGGCCACGGGCGGGCGATTTAGAACCGGTCCGCCGATGTCGACTATGATTCCGTTCGCGGCAAGATCATCGTCGCCGCGTTTGCCATCAATGAGATGCAGCACGACATTTCCATTGACGATTTCCATTCCCGTGCCGACAGCGCTGTCGCTGTCGGTTGCTTGGCCAAACAGGAAGTTGTACCAAT
>JBBQRC010000142.1:0-9382 GCA_038215215.1 Pirellulales bacterium | reverse complement strand
GCTTAAAGAAGTCGCGAACAAAACTGACGGCGGTCGCATTAACTCGCAAGGCATCAGGATTAAAGACACCACCAGGGAGTACCAGTCCATCGTAATCTTCGGCCGATACACTATCGACCGTCTTGTCGACAGGGAACGTTTCCCCTTTCTTATCGTGGTGGAATCCCTGGATTGAGCCGGACTTCAACGAAATCAAATGCACCTGAGCTCCAGCAGCTTTAATCGCTTCCCAAGGTTTGGTGAGCTCGACTTGTTCAAAAAACTGCCAGGTTGCCTGACTCCGACTCAATTGCTGCTCGCTGTGCGAACAGTTGGAATGGCTGTTGAAAAAGTGGCTGTCGGAGCAGCCTTGGATGACAACAGCGTGGCTAACGAATCAGTATTAAATCTCGCGGATCGTGGCCGAACAACGTGAGTATTTTTCCGCCATATCGCATGGCGGCCGGGTAGGTAATCTCCCGTTTCGTGGTCGTACTTTCAACTCCAACGCCTTCATCGGGAACGACAGCGAAAATATTGATTCCGCCAGGAGAGGCGCTGCGCCCCAGCGCCAGCTCACGAACGCGGTGAGCCATTTCATTGCGTCGCGCAAACGCCTTGCTGAGCAAAGTTCGGCCACGCGAGTGAAATACATTAAAGGTGAATTGCATTCCAAAACTCGGTTGCTTTTCCACGAAGCTTGCGGGCCGAGTGAGCAACACTAGAATATCGGTACAGCCCCGGTTGATAGCTTCAATCAGTGGGAATGGCAAAACTGTCCCACAGTCCACATACTCACGACCGTCGATAACGACGGTTCGGTTGTAGAAAACCGGTATGGCCATGGCTGCTCTGAGTACTTCTAGAATCGGAGTCGCGGTCGACTTGGTATCAATCAACACCGGAGCACCCGTGCTAAAGTCGCAGGCCGATACGAGCAATCGCGTGGTTGACCGCGTTAGCAAATCCATATCAAGTGGTTTCTCGACCGCAGCAACTTTGTCCACAATGTAGTCAACATCCAGCACTCTCCAAAAACGTGCGGGATTTAGAAAGGACCAGGTTGTGCAGTTTTCAAAATATACCGACATGCCAAGCAGGGCTTGGTTGGTGATGAAGTAACTTGCATTCATTACGCCTGCAGAAGTAGCGTAGACTTCGTCAAATAAATTTGAGAATCCAAGTTGCGCGAGTGCGGCGGCACCGGCAGCGGAGTAGACCGATCGCATGCCACCTCCTTCAATAACCAACGCGATTTTGCGACCATCTGCAATGGACTTACCCGCGCGCTGGCATTCCGCACGGTTCTGAATATTCCTAATAGTTTCGTTCCGGGAAATCATCGGTTTAGCTTTGAACAAGGTTTATAGTCAAGGCGCTGCAGGGGAACGATGGTTCCAGAAACGAGTTGGAAAATCAAACAGTTTTAATTGCGGCGCGTAGATTTTGACGTTTCGTTCGAGTAGATTCAGGCGCCCAGGCCATGCAGGACGCTGTATTCCCACTGGCGCAGCGACAAACCTTAATTTCGGCGTTAGTGAATTGAGTCGGCACAAATTAGCGTCCGGTTTTCACAGAGCAACGGCGAGCTAACGTACGACGGCAGCTCCCAAAATTAAGGTTGGCCAAAGCACAAAAAGAGTGACGCTAAAAGAGATTTCTCAGCAGTTTACCAAATCCAACCTGCCGTACCAGCTAGCTTCGAGTGCCCGCCATAGAGCAACCTGGAACAGAATTCACACATGTACATTCCCGCTTATTGCCCAGAATGTTGCGAACTCCGCGACATACCAGTCGAAGCACAGAATTCACCAATCTGTCCACTGTGCACCACCCTGTTGCGTACGTCTGAAGCTGCAGAGGTCTTCGTAAGCTACAGTTCAAAGGATCGAGCCGCAGCGCTACGCATCGCGCAGCACTTACATGCTGCAGGCATATACTGTTGGTTTGCCCCTTTTAATATGGCTGTTGGAGACGAAATCTCTGCGAGCATCGCTGAAGGAATGTCAACTGCCAAGGCTGTCGTGCTTTTACTTTCACCAGACGCGGTCAGTTCCGTGTATGTCGGACTTGAGTTAAGCTACGCTGCAAATTTGAGGATTCCAGTCTATGCCGTTAAGGTGGCACCATGTGATCTTCCGCACAGGATTAACCTGGTTATTACGGAGCGCGTTTGGGACGATACCAGCCAGAGTTCTCTAGAGCTGATGCTTGATCAGTTGGCGGATAGGGTTTACAGGAAGCTACGTCAGTCCCGTCCTAAAGCATCGCAGTTGGAACAATTGACCGTGCATTCGGATATTGGTCCACCCAAGGGAGTAATGCCACAAGCATCGCCATATGTTGGACCACAGCCGTTCCGTCCCGAAATGGCCGATCGCTTTTTTGGTCGGGACCAAGAACTGCGTCAGATTTTGGACGCTATCGAAAAATCCCGCATTGTGCTTGTGTATGCACCGTCCGGTGCAGGGAAGAGTTCTTTGCTCAATACCAAAGTCCGTGCAACTTTGGCCGAACGCGGTATGCATGTGCTTCCAAGTACGCGAGTAGGTGGCGAGGTTCCAGCAAGTTTCGCTTCTCGTGCCGCAGAGATTCAAAACGTCTTCGCCTTCTCAGCGCTCTGTGGATTTCACGGCGATGCGGCACCTAATCCAAATTGCAGTCTAACGGATTACTTTCGCAGCTTGCCCATCCTGCAAGGCGCTGTTGGACGGGCTTTGATTCTTGATCAATTCGAAGAATTATTCACGCAACATCGTGATCGTCACGCGGATCGTATTGGATTCTTTCAAGACTTAGCCAATTCGTTGGCCGTCGATCCACGACTAAAGATAATCATCGCTATTCGACAAGAGTATCTCGCGAATTTTGATGAACTAACCGAAGGCTTAGCCGAGGAACTTGGACCCACGCGTATCCGGTTAAAGCGACTAGATGAAAAATCTGCTCTGAGAGCGATCGCGCTACCGGCTGCACCATTTGCCTTCTTTGACACGGACGTCGCTGAGGAGCTTGTGCAACAACTGAATACGATGCGTATCACCCAGCCTGACGGTACTATATTAAGAAAACGTGGTGAGTTTATTGAGCTAGTCCACCTCCAAATCGTCTGCGAACGACTTTGGCGCCGATTACCAGCGGACATCGTGCTCATAGAGAAGGATCACTTGAGGCTGGCCGCCGGTGATGGCCAGACTCTCGCGCAGTTCGTTGACTCCGCGCTGGTCGAATTTTACCGCGATACTATTCGCACTGTCTCTTGCAGTGAACGGACAAGGAGCCAAACCAAGGACAGACGTGTCTACCCCGAAGATCTGATTCAATTGGGCTGCATGGGCTTTGTAGACGCCGCTTCTGTGAGAGTCACAATTCGTCAAGACGAAATGAAAGGTCGCACGGGTCGACTTCCGAACTGGATTGTTGAGCAACTCGAGAGCTACCATTTACTGCGAGTGGAGCTGAGAGGGGGAGAGAAGTGGTACGAGCTCTCACACGACCTGCTTGCAGAACCAGTTAGCAAGGGGCGCGATCAACGCGTCGTTGCACTGCTGTCGGCTGCGGATATGTTGAACACTTTGATGAGGAAGTGTCGCGAAGCCCGCGGTGGGTCACTAAGAGGTTACTTCAGTAAGCACCCTGACATCCTGATTGAATGCGCCCCATTCATTTCACAGCCAGGACTATTTGTTGACGAAGCAGAGTTTGTTTTCAGAGCCAGCATTGCGGCAGGCGAGCGATGTCACGAGTGGTCCGAACGCGTTAGCCAAGACTTTCCGGAAATGCACGTTTCAGTGTTGAATGAAGCAATAAGTGCTGAGTCCTCTGAGGTGAGACGAAACGCCTCCATCTTACTCGGAGAAAAAAGAGTTTCGAAGCTCGATGATCAGCTAGTTCAGTGCGCGCTCAGTGATCCGGACCGCGTAACACGACAAGCGGCTTCCGCTGCGCTCGCAAAGCTCGATGATCGCGCCTTAATTGATCCTTTTCTCACGGGCCTCAAGAATATTTTGTCCCGTAAAGAATCGCGTCAAGCGTTGGCACTTATGCTGGTGGCTTCCGAACGCGGCTTTGGACACAACAGCAGCGAGGAAGACGCAGCCAGTTTATCACCAGTTTTTGGTCGCGTGTACAAACAGATTCGATGGGCTGATAGATGCTACATCCGCATTAGTTCATCGTTAGTTCGGTTTGTAGAAAGCGGCCCGCTTCTGCTTTATGTGACGATTCCTGCAACACTCTTGGGAGGCTTTTCGGCTGCGTTTTTTAAATGGTTGCCGGCGTCGCAAAACTGCGCTTTATGTCAAGCGGACCCGAATTTTACGATGGGTATCTTTCACGGAATTGCCGGAGGATGCGTTTGGGGCGGCGTGATCGCAGTAGGAATCGCTTTGAATCAGCAAGTGCTTGGGAAAAGTGATTACCGTCCGTCAGCGTTGCGGCCATTCAGCTCATTATTTGCCGGTGCAATTTCTGGTTTCGTTAGTGGTCTAATCGTAACACTTGAGGTGATTGGCGTTTATCAGATGGATACGCTACACAAGATGGGTTGGCTCAATGGCGAAGTCTCAAGCAAAGCACGTTTTTCGTCGTCATTTTGGACAGACTTGTTTGTCGAAACTCGATTTGGTTGGGCGTATATTATTTCAGGTGTTTGCCTGGGCCTAGGTATGGCCATGACGACGAACAATCTGCGAACGTCTTGCAAGTGGAAATCTTTCCTCGTGACTCCTTTCGTACTGGACGAATTCAAGCATTTCATCACATTGTTTCGACGCATTTCATCGATTGTGCTTCCTTCGGCTTGGCCAATTCCTGTCGCGTTGCTCGTCGCAACAATCGTTATCGTGAATCTCCTGAATCCATCGAGTACGCCTTTGTCAGCATTAAAAACCGATCCTAGTATGATCGTTTATGGAACGTTGATGGATTGTGTCTCTCAAATTATCGGCGGGTTCTCAGCGGTCGTTGGCATGGGACTCGGAATACTAGTCATGCGGCAAGGAATCCACCTAAAACCTCGGGGTGATGTGGCTTAATGCTTACCCATCCAAACAATGACTACAGTCACTTCTTCGATCGTTGATAGTCTATCGGTTAATGCGTTTCTTTATCACCAGCGCCGGAGGATCGGCACCGAATCCGCCGTTGGGTTCGGTCGTGATGATCTAGTGACGGCAGATAAAGCACGTGCCGTGCCAGATACCTTGACGACGCTTAAGATTCTTCCGCTGGGTCGTCCAGGACTTTTCGAACTGCTGTCGTTAATTCAGAGATCGTATAGGGCTTTTGAAGGAACAGCGATTTGGCAAATTGCGCCACTTCGCTCGCCAGGCTGTCATCGACATAACCGGAAATAAAAAGCACCTTCAAGTCCGGCAGATACGCCCGTAGCTCCTGCACCATTTGTCGTGCGCCCATCACGGGCATGACAACATCCGTGACGATGATATCAATTTGATCAGCATGACCCTTGGCGACCTCAATGCCAGCAGCGCCATTTTCTGCTTCGAGCACCGTGTAGCCATGCGTGCAAAGTATTTGTCGACTCAACGTGCGTAGCGATGGTTCATCCTCCACAAGCAAAATGGTCTCATTGCCTTTAGCGTGTAGTGTACTTTTCGGCGATGCTTCTGCGACAGTCGCTGCAATGGTTGCGGGCAAATAAATTCGAAAGGTGGTGCCGCGGCCCGTTTCTGTCACAAAATCGATATGCCCATCACACTGATTAACGATCCCGTAGACCACAGCCAGCCCCAGGCCTGTACCCTTGCCTTGTTCCTTAGTGGTGAAGAACGGTTCAAATATGCGATCGCGATACCGCAGTGGGATACCTTGTCCGTTATCGCTAAAGCTGAGGTAGTGGTACGTACCGGACGATAGGGTCGGGAACTGCTCCGTAGAGACCTCGACTTTCTTCGTTTCAATCTGCATCGTTCCCTGATCGGAGATGGCATCGCGGGCATTCACCGCCAGATTAATAAGAATGCGCTCGATTTGCCCTGGATCCATCCGCACGCAACCCACATCGGGGCTTAGATTGACGCGCAGCTCAATGTTTTCTCCAATCAAACGTCGCAAAACCTGTTCGGTTTGCAGGACCGCATCATTCAAGTCAATGGATTGGGGCTCGACGAGTTGCTTGCGGCAGAAAGTTAGTAAATGGTTTGTCAACTCAGCAGAACGTAGCCCCGCGCGGCGGATTTCTTTAAGTAATTGGCTCCAGGGGTGGTCTTGCCCGGCAGAATCCAGCAATATTTCTGAGGAGCTGAGGATCACGGTCAGCATGTTGTTGAAGTCATGCACAATGCCACCGGCAAGCTGCCCGACGGCGGCCATTTTTTTGGACTGCTGCAATTGTCGCTCGACATGTCGTTTCTCGGTATCGTCCCGGAACACCAGCACGGTTCCTGTCAGTTCACCATGATCATCAAAGATGGGTGCTGCACAATCTGCAATCGGTGCTTCCAATCCGTCGCGACTGATGAGGATAGTATGGTTGGCCAGGCCCACAACAATACCTTCCGCGAGCACACGTTCAACAGGGTTTGCGACTGGTAGACGCGTGTCTTCATTGCAAATGGCGAATACTTTCGTCAGCAGTGCCCCTTGTGCCTCGCCGCAGGGCCAGCCGGTAAGTTTTTCGGCGACGGCATTCATGAACGTGACATGCCCAGAGCGATCGGTAGCGATAACTCCATCGCCGATACTGGCCAGTGTCGTAGCAAAGCGGCGTTCGCTCTCGCGCAATTTTCGTTCCACCTGATGTTTGTACAAAGCCATTTCGATTACAGTCCGCAATTCGCGTTCGTCAAATGGCTTAAGGATGTAGCCGAAGGGCTCGGTCAAGCGGGCGCGGTCAATGGTGGCTTCGTCTGCATGAGCGGTGAGGTAGACGACAGGCAAGGTTAATTGTGTGCGGATGGTCTCGGCTGCCTCGATCCCGTCCAATTCACCGCGGAGGCGAATATCCATGAGTGTCAAATCGGGACGCAATTGTTTGGCGAGGGCGATCGCCATCTCGCCTTTGGCTGTCACTTCCACCACGTCATAGCCAAGGCTGGTGAGGCGCATCCGCAAGTCAAGTGCTACAACCGCTTCATCTTCGACAACGAGAATTCTGGCTGGTGTCATTCCTGTTTTTTCTAGTTTACGCGATGAATTGGAAAGGTAATATGGAAATGTGTACCGCGGCCATTAGTTGTCGTTAAGGTGCCTGCGAGCTGCTGGATCAAGTCTCGCACAAGTTGTAATCCCAACGATTTGACTTTCGTTACGTCAAGCAACTCGGGCAATCCAATGCCATCGTCTGAGACTCGGAGAGCATAATGTCCTGAGGGTTGTGACTGGAATTCGACAACCACCTGGCCCCCGCGTCCATCCTCAAAGGCATATTTCAGGGCGTTGCTTACCAGTTCATTGATGATCAAACCAAAGGGGATTGCCCGTTCCAGATCGAGTGTGGCCTTGGCCACGTTGAGCCGTAGCTGGACATGTGAGCCGTCGATCCCGTACGACCGAAACAGGTGGCGACACAAGGACTGCAGATAATGTGCTAGATCAATCTGTCCGAGGTTTCCTGAAAGATACAACGTTTCATGTACCAAAGCCATCGAACGAATACGGTTCTGGCTTTCCCTAAGTGCAGCCAGCACAGCTGCATCCTGCACCGAATCGACCTGCAGGTTCAATAGACTTGTGACTATTTGCAAATTATTTTTGACGCGATGATGAATCTCCTTCAGCATGGCCTCTTTTTCGCGCAGCGAAGCACGAACCTGATCCTCAACGCGTCGCGCTTCGCTAATGTCTTGAATGAAGCCGTCGATGCAACGCAGATGGCCATCGTCATCGTAGACACCCGAAGCGCGTTCCATCACCCAGCGTACTTCCCCCATTTTGTCGACGATACGATACGTGTTCGAGCACGGCCTGCGCGCCTCAAGACCCTCTTGGCATTGGGCCCAAAACCAGTCGCGATCATCGGGGTGCACCAAGTCGGCGTAAGCGACTAGCCTATTGTGCTCTAATTCATCACGTTGATAGCCGGTAACTGCCTCACAGCCAGTACTGACGTAAGTCATCGTCCAATTCTCGTCATTTTGACATCTGTAGGCCAAGCCGGGCAAATTACCCATTAGCGATTCCAGGCGTATGTTGTATTCGCGCAGCGATTCGAGCATTCTATGGCGTTCGATGGCTACTACTGCAAAGTCAGCTGCACGTTCAAGCGTGGCCAATTCTGCTACGGAAGGGCTGCGGGGCTCGCGGTAGTATATGGCAAATGTGCCGAGGATTCGTTTTTCCGACGAGATCATGGGGATAGACCAACAGGCGCGTAAACCGTGGCGCAGCGCTAGTTCGCGATGGTCCTTCCATAAGGGATCCGTTTCAATGTTGGTAGTAAATACTGGCTTGCGCGTGAAGGCTGCGGTTCCACAGGAGCCGGCGTTGGGGCCGATCCAAACTCCGTCGGACGATTGGCGGTAGTCTTCCGGCAGAGTGGGCGCAGCAGCATACCACAACTGTTCGCCAGTTTCATCCAACAGTAGAATCGAACATTGCATTTCCGAGAACTGCTTCTCTACGCTATCGGCGATCTGGTCAAGCAGCTCCTTGAGCGACGCCCCGGTGATCAACATTTCGAAAAATCTGCGTTCATTCAACGCGCGAACCTCGCGTTCTTTACGTTCCGTGATGTCACGGTAATTGACAACCATCCCGTCCAGCGAAGGCACATCCAGCAAATTAGCACCCACGGCGTCGAGAGTTTTCCAGCGACCGTTTTGGTGGCGGACGCGGACCTCTGAGCGGAATTCGAAGTGCTCATGGCCAGTCCGATTGGCAGCGTTAAGACAACGCAGTTGTTGGTCCATGGCAGGTAAATATTTGCGATAGTGTTGCCCCAGCATTTCGTCTGGATCAAACCCCAGCAGCTCACGCGAGATGGCATTGACGAACCTAATGAATCCACCATGATCGAAGATCAGAATTAGGTCATGGGAGTGCTCTACGATGGCCTGAAATCGCAGTTGCGTAGCGCGGATCTCGGCTTCTAAGAGTCTTCTTTGGGTAACGTCATTGGCTAAAACTAACTCCGCGCTGCGACCGTCAAAATCAACTGTATGCGAGGTGATCTCAACATAAATAACCTCGCCTCGTTTGGTGAGATGACGCCAGATGCCGGATTTGTCCAAACCAGCAGTCACAGTGGCAACATTTTCCAATAGCGCAGCAACATCATTGGACGGACGAATATCCTTAATCGTCATGCGGTGGAATTCGTCAGAGCTGTATCCATAATGCTGTATGGCTGCCGCGTTGACTGCCAGGAACTGAAGCGTCTTCAGATCGTAGACCCACATCGGATGTGGGTTGTTCTGAAACAATTGCCGATAGCGGGTTT
>JBBQRC010000141.1:0-9392 GCA_038215215.1 Pirellulales bacterium | reverse complement strand
TGACTGAAGCGGCATAGAACATCGCTAAAAATCGCAATGCGTCGTAATCGGTAACCATTCCCAAAACTAGCCGGTACGCTGAAATTGATACGGCGGCTAGGCCGGTAAAGGCGAAGATGTCCGCGATGGAGTATTTTTCATTTGCCCGGGCAGTAGTATGCGTTGGCTCGTTGTTTTTGGATTCGATTTGAGCGGAGTTGGGACTTCGCTTTCGCGTTAACAGCGCCTGCACCGCTTGCAGACAAATGATAGCTAGCCGCAACTGAAGAAACATTGAAACGAGAAAAACAAATACCGCAACCCAATAACCGCCGGAGATCCAAAACAGGGGTAGCACATCTCGGTTGTTTCGCAACGCATCGACAACTAAAAATGTGATTGCGGCAATGGTCAATCCAGCTGCGAGTGCGCCCATGCAAAGGAAAATCTTCAGCGAACTTTCTACCCTCTGAATCCGATTGCGCGAAACGTAAATTGCCAATGTAAATACCTGAGTAACGATCAGCCCCCAGGTGAGTGCGTCGTATAGGTCAATCTTGTACCAGTTTGCCTCGTCAAAGATGAGCAGTTGTGACAGGTAAGCCGCAACGGATACGAAAGCGACTTGCCAAAACACAACGTTTACCAACCGCCAATACCCGTTTGTTTTCCTAGGTGGCTCAGTGTTCGTTTCTGCCGATGAGATCGCATCGATCATTTTTTTGCCAATTCAGACGGATGCATGGTTTCGAAACTAGGAATTTGCGCGGATGATGCTCCTGGCTTGACCGAGCCTCAACTTTAAACCTAGCAGAATTTGAAAAGTAAAGGACAGGCGATGTAGTTTGAGAGAAATAAAGGGGTCTCTTTAACGCTAAAGAGACCCCTTCGAATTGGCGCACATGGTCTTGAACTTGCCCAGGTCGAGAGCGAGAATTTTCATAGTTGGTTGTCCATTGGGTTTCGGGGTTGGAACTATTGTGACAGTGGTTGTTTCCGGCAACCCAAGATGACGGGTTTGAATCGCCGGATTTTATTCGAAACGCTCCCACCCCAAACCCAGGAATTATCTGGATTCTTTTTGTTGCAAGAAGGACCATTAATGCTTGCGTATACCCTGACTAAAGACGACTTTTCGGCGTTCATGACGCACTTGAAGATAACTTCGAATAGGCGCAAAGGGCTGGTCGCTATTCTCTTCCTTCTCGTCGGTATGGTGGTAGTTCCGGCGGTGCTGATGCTTTCGGCGACTACGTCACGGTTTACTCCTACTTGGCAATTTTGGCCACTGCTTATCGGTCCAATCCTGTTTGTCCCATACGCGGCGCACATCTTTTTCCGAATGCGACATTTCTATCCGTTCACGAATACGACTCATTTCTAAACACCGTTAAAGAAAATACCGGCTTGTCGCTCAACGTCTAAACTCAATCCGCCTGCAACAGAACCGAAGGATGAGGAAATTCAAAGGGGCCTCTTTAACGATAAAGAGGCCCCTTTGACTTGGTCCCGATCCAATACATCCGGTCGGCCGTTAGACCTCCATATAGGATGTTGTCGAGTGGAGCGTTCCCAGTGCTTATTCTATTTGTCACGTTGTTAACTTTCACCGTAGAATTCGTTGCTAAATTTTTGTCGTCGAACTGCACGGTCCATGCCAGCGATCACTTTGTCAAATCGCGTCGCGTTAACCGGCTGGATGAGTGAATCATTGCAGCCGGCTTCGATGGGTGACGGCCAATCCAAGTCCTGTGCCACTGAACTCGCGTGAAACGGCCGAGTCGCCTTGTGAGAATGGCTTAAACAGTTTGGCTTGCCGTTCGTGGCGTATGCCTATGCTGCAGTCGATAATATCGAACTGCAATTTTGGGCAGGCTTCCAGCTTGTCGCTCCGGCTGAGGTTGTTGTTAATAGGCAGGATGCCATCCCGGGGGTATCATCTTTCTGAATGTGGGCGTAATGGACGCTTTTTGATCGAAATCTGCAGTCGCGATCGGAAATTCAGCAATCGGATAATTGAGAAAAAGACCGTCCTCGCAGAAGTTGCTGACGTCGATAAACTGCTGCCTGAAAGTATGGCCAGATGCTACATAGTCATGGGTTTACCCGGCAATTGGCAACTGCGGTGCGCCACGAATTAGCGAATCACATTTTGGATAGTGCCTGAGAAAATGCGCGCCCAGTTCGATTAACGGCACTGTGTGCGTTCCTTGCTAGTCCGACATCGCCAAACGAGTTTTTATAAAAATTAATGGGACGCCCCGTACCGAACCCTGCCGAAAGCCAGGTAGATAAACCATTACCCATTTGCAAAAAACCATGCCCAAGCCGAAATCCTCAAGATTGAACTGGCTATTGCGTCCTTTGGCAGGCTTTATATGCGGAGTACTGGCCGGTGTGATCCTCCTGGGAGTCCGACGGGTTGTTCGTGGAGATGCAGATCCTTTCAATGATGGCGGGCCGTTGTATCTGCAAATTGGTTCGCTCGCGCTGACTCTCCTAGTGGCTGCACTGAGTCGCCGCCCCTTTGCTGCAACCTTAGGCCTATTCTTTGGACTGGTTACGTACATGCTCGTAGACGGGCAGGCAGAATATCCCGCTGCAGCGGTGTTGGCGCTCATCGTGAATGGGTTGTTGCCTGCTGTAGCTGGAGCACTGATATTTGTTCTCGTGCGACGATTTGTTGATGCGAATCATCAAGGTGAGCAGCCTTGACCGCAATCAGGTTACTCTACTCGACAGTGTGACATTGGCTGCCGAAGTCAAGAACGCCAGTGACAAGCTGCGTTCAAGCCGGTACAGGGCGAGACGCAGCTCGGAATCCAACACGGCATTGCCTTCACAAAGCAACCTGTGGGCTCGTCTATACTTACTCTGGATACTACGTACACCATCGCTTTCCTATTCTCGCTGAGTTGATTCGACTAACTGTTTCAAACGTGTCAGTGCGTCGTCCCACTGCTGTGCGATGACATTCAGTGCCGTTTGTGCATCGTCGAGCCCAGCTTGGCACCCGATAAATCGACGTTCGCGGCCGTGCGTTTCTTGCCTCACCAGCTTCGCGTTTTCCAACACATGCAGGTGCTTAGTGACGGCTTGCCGTGTGACGGGCAGGTCCAGCGTCAATTGCTTGATTGATTGTGGCACGCTTGTGCCGAGTTTAATCAACAACTGCAGCCGTATTTCGTCACCCAGCGCCGCGAACATCGTCGCATTGCGACGCACAGCCGCTTTGCTTGGGCGTTTAAGGGTTTGCGTTGACATGGTCTCTTACGTTTTCTACCTGTGCCGCCCATCCCCCATCGTTCATACGGAATGCCTCGTCACGGCGCTGGGCGGGAATTCCGTCAAAACCGGACTCCGAAACGCGCACTAACGTTCCCGTGGAAACGGAATCGAGCGAGAACTGGACCATCGTCCGCGGCTCCGCTGAATAATCGGCGTTCGGATCGATCGCATAGGGTCGCCACCAAAACGCGAAGCGATGTTCCGGCTCAATCGCGTCGACGATTACTTCCATGGTTACATGTTCGTAGCCAGGATAAGTGATTTGTCCGCGCGCGATTTCACCAACGACGAACGGGCCTTCTAGGTTGACACGAAACCACGAGCCGAACTCGCGATAGTCCGTGATCGCTCGCCAAACACGCGACACGCTCGCTTCGACTTGAATTTGCTTATCGATTTGATCCGTTGAGCTCTTGTTCATTAGCGACGCGCCTTTCGAAAAACACCATTGTGCAACCAACAAGTTGCATGGTAAGCTAGCCATCACCTTGTTGGCAATCCATTTAAGAGAAACTTTATCCGGTCGATTAAGCCTGTCGCCTGTCCCATCCTAGAAAATTGCTGGTTAAGTTGTTGGAGATCGTGATATTGCTCTTCCGTTAGCAGCTCAATGCCCATGGCGACAGCCATATCGACTGCGCTGCTCTTCGGCTTGTGCTCTTTCCTGGAATCCAGTCCCTCAGGGTCGTAACAAACACTGGTACGCCCTTTGGGAGTTTCTATCGAACAATCGATGAAGTCGTACTCACCTGATTGCTTATCGAATGCAACCACATCGGGCTCGCCTCCAGAAGCTTCCATTTCGCTGAGTGACCGGAGTTTATCGGTATTCGCTTCCAGCCTCGTTCTAACTTTCGCCCAGACAAGATCTTTATGACGGCTCATGTTTTTCTCGAATCGAGCCTCCAACAAAGCTAGCAGTTCTTCGACTACAACCGACGGCAGTTGTTTCGTGGATTTAACACGCGTCATGATGTTGTAATTCGTCCGGTTCGAATGTTTGATGTTTTGATACAAAATCAAGCGGTTCGAGCCAAGTGTTTCCACGAGACCCGACTTGACAAAAAACAGGAATAGGTATATCGTAAATCGACGATAGACAATAAAAGGCGAACCGTAAACGTGTCAGGCCACCAAGACGAATCACCATGGTCAAAGCAAAAGCAGTGCCCAAGAAATGCTACAGCGACACAGAACAGTTGTCGCTACCAGACGTAACGTGGGCAGAGGATTTGGCAAAACTGAGTTGGGCGTTGGCTCACCCGGCACGCGTCCGCATTGTGCGACTGTTACTCAGCCGAACATCCTGCATGTGCGGTGAAATCGTGGAAGAAATGCCCTTGGCTCAGTCGACCGTCTCGCAACATTTAAAGATCTTAAAAGTGGCCGGACTGGTGCAAGGCGAGATCGACGGGCCCCGAGTTTGTTACTGCATTAATAAGGCAGCGATGGCGAAACTTAAACTGCTGATTGCCGACCTGTAATTGAGTAACCTGGATGTGCAAGTGTCCACTGAGTGAAACCAGAAATTTTTTAACCAATCATATCGTATTTCGGCGATAACCGATAGAAAGTCAAGGAGCCAGCGATGAGTGAAAAAATGATGATCGATGCCGTGCGAGAACAATACGCAGGCGTGGCACAGGGTGAGCTCACCAACGATTCCACCGCCGTGAGATCGATTGCCGCCGCGTTTGGATATTCGGAAGAAGAGTTGAAGCTCGGACTGACCAACGTTGAATTCCATCAGTCAACCATCGATCGATTACCATTACCGGATAACTCGGTTGACTGTGTCATTAGCAACTGTGTGATCAATCTCGTGCCTGACAAGCTGGCTGTCTTTCAAGAGATCTTGCGGGTTCTCAAACCAGGCGGCCGCGTGGCGCTGAGCGACATTGCTTTAAAGCAAGAGTTGCCAGCGAAAGTGAAGCAAAGCGTCGAAGCCTATGTCGGGTGCATTTCCGGTGCGATCCTCGTCGAAAACTATCGCAGCTTGTTGATTTAGGCGGGTTGCGATTCGGTGGTTGTGACTGACACCGGAGCTGACCTCAACGCGTATGCGATGGCCGCCGCTGGCGACTGCTGTGGCGGTGGTCCGTGCGGGACTGAAGCGGGCACCGACCCAAAGTCATTACACGATGGCTTAGCCGCAGTCATGCAATCGTTTGATGCCAATGCGTTCGAAGCCAGTGTGCGTGTTCATGCACTAAAGCCGAGTTCCGTTACATCCATTAACACTATTCCAAATTTGAACATCTCACCAGTCTCTAAGGATCCATCGATGAATACTGTTCAAGTCTATGACAAGCCGATGTGCTGTTCGACCGGCATCTGTGGTCCCGACGTCGATCCGGTACTACCACAATTCGCAGCGGATCTCGATTGGCTGAAGAGCCAAGGCCATCAAGTTGAGCGATACAACCTGGCTCAACAGCCTCAAGCGTTCATCGAGAATAAAACGATTCATCAATTGCTAAGTACAGAAGGAACGGACTGCCTTCCGGTGGTCATCGTCGACGGCGAGATCGTAAGTCGCAAAGTCTATCCATCGCGAGACACTCTTTCTAGCTGGGCCACCGGTTCGTCTACCAAGCAAGTTCTCCCCCTGGCAAAACCCAGCGGTGGATGCTGCGGTACGAGCGGCTGCTGCTAATCGGCTGCGCGCCACATTACAGTGTACGAAACACAAGGCACCAAAATCATGAAATTCCTGGGCCATCCGACGCGCAATCTTTTCTTCACTGGCAAAGGTGGAGTCGGTAAAACTTCGGTCGCCTGCGCGACTGCCGTGCGTCTTGCTGACACAGGCAAGAAGGTTCTGCTTGTCTCCACCGATCCAGCATCCAATTTAGATGAAGTGCTAGGTGTCGAACTTGGGAATCACCCGACTTCAATCCCGGCTGTACCTAGGCTGTTTGCCATGAACCTCGATCCCGAGAAATCGGCGGCCGAGTATCGAGAGCGGATGATTGGCCCTTACCGCGGAATGTTACCTGAAGCCGCTGTGAAAAGCATGGAAGAGCAGTTCTCCGGTTCATGCACTTTGGAAATCGCGGCCTTCGACGAGTTCTCGCGATTACTGGGCGATCCAACCGCGACAGCTGAGTTTGATCACGTGATCTTCGATACTGCACCGACTGGCCACACGCTCCGGCTGCTTACGTTGCCTTCGGCGTGGGATGGTTTCATGGAGCAGAATACAACTGGCACAAGTTGCCTTGGACCATTGGCAGGCTTACAGGCCCAACAAAAAATCTATCAGGAATCGGTCAAAGCGCTAAGCGATTACAGCGTGACGACGCTAATACTAGTCTCTAGCGCCGAAGCGAGTGCTTTTCGCGAAGCCGCTCGGACCAGCGGCGAGCTCGCTGAACTTGACGTGAAGAATCAACAACTCGTGATCAATCGCGTCTTCCACGCAACCGATAGCCGCGATCCGTACGCAGTTGCTCTCGAGAAACAAGGTGCGGTGGCAATGGAATCGATACCCGACATCCTTACATCGTTTCCACGATCGATCGTACCGCTCAGTTCCAGCGGTGTGCTTGGTATCGAGTCGCTGCGCCTGCTTGGTGAACCAGGGTCAGACTCGCTAGACGAATTGCAAGCAGAATCGCTCCCACCCGTTATCGATCTACCATTATTGGCAGATCTAATTGATGATCTTGTCGCTCCTGGGCACGGCGTCATTCTGGCCATGGGAAAAGGTGGCGTTGGTAAGACCACCGTAGCTGCTGCTGTGGCAGTTGCGATCGCCGAGCGCGGATATCAAGTCCATCTTTCCACGACGGATCCTGCAGCGCATATCGCGGCAGCGATGAACGACGAAAGCTTGCCCAACCTGTCGATCAGTCGGATAGATCCAGTTGCAGAGACGGCAAAATACTCGGCAGAAGTCATAGCTCGCGCAGGTGCGAATCTCGACCAGCGAGGCAAAGCACTTTTAGAAGAAGACCTACGCTCGCCTTGCACCGAAGAGATCGCCGTATTCCGAGCGTTCGCGGATACCGTGGCTGCCGGCGCGAACAAGTTTGTGGTGCTCGACACGGCACCGACGGGACACACCGTTCTCCTCCTCGATTCAGCACTCGCCTATCATCGCGAAGTGACTCGACAGGCCAGCGAAATGCCAGAAGCCGTCGAGAACCTGTTGCCACGTTTACGCGATCCGAACTACACGCGAGTGCTGATTGTCACACTACCTGACGCGACTCCGGTACATGAAGCGGCCTCGCTACAACGTGATTTGCGACGCGCCGAGATCAAACCGTACGCTTGGGTGATTAACCAAGTGCTTAGCCCGCTGCCGCTCACCGATCCGATCCTGAAAAAACGTCAGCAGCACGAACAAAAGTTCTTGCGGGAGGTCACCGAGGTACAGGCCAACCGAGTGGCGATCATTCCATGGCAGATTGATCCTCCGACTGGACTTCAAGGGCTAAGCCGATTGACTCACTCAGTCCTAAACAGATCTATTTAAGCTGACTGGAATCGCATCATGACTCAACCTTCGTTTTTCAACAAGTTATCGCGATGGTTGCGAGCCTTAAAGTATCCTGTGTTGCTCGCGATCGTCGCTGGCGTCGTGTGGTATCTCCGCACTCAGCCAGTACCTGTCGCAGTTCACACGGTCAGCCAGGGAACAGTCGTCCACAGTGTGATGGGGACAGGAACACTGGAAGCGCGTATTCGCACAACGGTCAGTCCTAAGATTTCCGGGCGCATCGCGGAAGTGCTTGTCGATCAAGGCTCAGTTGTGCAGAAGGGGCAATTGCTTGTTCGGCTCGACGATGAAGATTTAGATCAGCAAGTTCGTATGGCGAAAGCAGTAATCAGTACATCCGAAGCGACTTTCGGTCGATTTCGAGCAGAAATTGCCCAAGCCAAATCTATTTTCACAAAGACGGAAGCGGATAATGGGCGCATGCAAAAGCTCATCAATGCTAACTCGATCAGCCAATTCGAGTTCGACCAAACGCAAGAGGCGTTTGAACTTGCCAAGTCGGGCTTGCTGAAAGCCGAAGCGAACTTACTAGAAGCCGAACAGCAGGTCGCTCTCAATCGTGAGACACTAAAATTCCAGGAAACGCGTTTGGCCGATTCAAAGCTGATCGCTCCGTTTGATGGGCTCGTTATCGAAAGACAACGCGACGCCGGCGCAATTGTCGTACCTGGCTCGCCTATTCTACAGTTGATTTCTCTCGACGAGCTCTGGGTTTCTGCTTGGGTTGATGAGACCGAGATGGACCTACTCAAAGACCAGCAGCCAGCCAAGATTGTCTTTCGCTCACAACCCAGTGCAGCTTTCGAAGGTGTGGTGGCCCGTTTGGGCAAGCAATCGGACCGTGAGACACGCGAGTTCACCGTTGATGTGCGTGCTCTGAAACTCCCCGAGACTTGGGCCATTGGTCAGCGTGCCGAAGTGTTCATTGAAACCGCGCGAGTCGACGATTGCCTGTGGATGCCGTCGTCTTTTCTGATCAAACAGGGCGTTGAAATGGGCGTGTATATTAACGACAGTGGAAATGCAGGGTGGCGATCACTGACTTTGGGAATCGTAGGTCGCGATACCACCGAGGTGCGAAGCGGCTTAGAGCTCGGCCAGCAAATCATCAAACCCCTCCAGCCCACTGTGAAGTTGACTGAAGGCAGAAAGGTTCTGATCCCATGAATCTCGCCTATAAAGACATCCGCAAGAACCTTGGCCGATTCGTGATGACGACCATTGGCATCGGCATGTTGCTGATGATCGTCATGGGCATGGCGGGCATCTATCGCGGTCTACTCGAAGACGCCACACTCCTGATTAACAAGATCGGAGCCGACCTGTGGATTGTTCAACAAGACACGCGTGGTCCATTCGCGGAATTGTCACGCGTGCCAACCAGCTTAGTCTACCGCGCACAAGCCGTACCCGGTGTCGCGTCGGCTCGAGAGTTTGTGTTCCACACCATCCAACGTGAGCATCGTGGAGCATTACTCCGCATGTCGATTCTTGGCTTGAGTTGGCCAGAGGACAAAGGAGATTGGCTGCAGTTGGTGGCCGGTCGTCCGCTGCGTGAAAATCACTACGAGATGATAACCGACAATTCGCTGGGGCTCGAGCTCGGCGAGAAATTGCG
>JBBQRC010000140.1:0-9409 GCA_038215215.1 Pirellulales bacterium | reverse complement strand
CTTGACGCTGCCGGCAGTTTTGTGCAATTGTACCTGAGCGATGGAGAGTGGTGTCCTCACTCCGAACATCGATTAGCAAGCTACTCACCCACGGGCTCGTCGGCCATGCCATTTTCGCGAGATCCGCGGCAGGATCGTCGTCGTCGAGTCCTCCGCGAAACGATTCCACTGGACGTCGGAAACGCCTCACCCACCGGCAGTCGTGGGCGAACACGCGCTGGCGCGCAATCGGCCGATGCTGTGGAGTCGAGTGACGGACAGCCCCGTCGCAGTGCAGGCTATAGTCAAGATGTCAGACGGACTTGTCAGCATCGACTCGTGCAGCTCATCCCAGTTCGCCGTCGCGCTTACCTATTGACGATCTTTATCAGTTGTCTGATTCCAGCCTTGTTGCTGACCGCGCACTATCTGGTTTACGTCAGCGGAACTTTACGACTTTATGGCAACCCCTTGGCCGTCCTCTTAGACGCAGGCCATGATCGCGGCATCTGTGCGTGGCTCTGCAGTCAGCTTTGGCTATTATGCCTGGGTGCGACCGTTCTCACATTTCGTCTACGTCGCCACAAGTTGGATGATTATCAAGGCGAGTACCGCTTATGGTTCTGGTTAGTGACAACTTGCTTGATCGGCAGCCTGGATTCGACAACTGGCGTGACGGGAGTCTTTGGGCAAGCCTTGGATCGTTGGAGCCAAATGAACTTGGGATGGTCCGGCCAGGCAGTTGTAGAAGCCACGCTGACGACACTGATCGGTATTCTCGGTTTGCGATTGTGTAGCGAACTGAAAAACGTCCCCACCAGTTTGATCTTCTGGTTAACTGGCCTGATCGCCTGGGCCGCAAGTGCGACCTTGAGTCAGGAGCTCTTCAAAATCGAAGTGAGTAGTCAGTTTCGCTATTGGCTGCGTTCGGCTTTGTGGATCGGCGGCATGACCAGTATTTGGCTGGCGTCATTGGCCTACCTCCGCAGTGTTTACATCGACGCACAACGTCGCTTTCTGCTGCGTGGGCGTTTGGCGGCAAGCGTTTCGTCTACTTGGCACGAACGAGTTACTGCCTCTCTGCCCAACCTTCCGACTTTACCTCGTCTCGCCTTACGTCGCACTGCAACTGTGGGTACAGATGTCGCTGGAGATGCTCAGACGACCGGCACAACCTCGCTGCGGCGGCGTTTCGCTCTACCCCACATCTTGCGTAAGAAGGGAGCGATTGAATCGGAACAAAAGCTGCCAACAACCCCTACTGCGAAGTCACGTAGTGAAGCGAACGATGAGCAATTGCAGTCAAGAAATCAGCCCTCCGCCACTCCGGCTTCACGCCGTTCTGAAGCAACAGAGGCAGTTGCGGTCAAGCCTTCGACCGCGGCGACCGTCAATTCGCCTGCGACCAATCGGAATCAAGCAGCGAGTCTGGCACAGCCCGCCCCAGCAGGACGAAAATCATGGCTCAGCCGCTTTGTACCAGCCCCCAAGTCCGCTGATGATGCACCTGAGTACACAAAACAGCCGGATCGCGCAGGCGTAAAGGAATCCAACGCGTCATCCACCAAGTCCCTGCAGGCGGGGGCTGCCGCAGCTGTTCCGCAGCCGAATCAAGGGCAACATAACACTGGACTACGAAAACCCGAAAAGCCTTCGGCGCTTGATCGCGAACAGGCTGCGGTAGTGGATGCCTCCGAACGCAAACGTGGCTGGTTGCCAAAACTAAGTTTTCCCAAACCCAGGTTCCCAAGTCTTCCCATGCCGAGAATGCCGAAAATGCCCAAGCTCGGTTTGCCCAAGCTGAGGCTACCATCGCTGCGATTACCGCCGCCAGACAGTGGGAATTCAAGCTCCGGCTCGAGGGATGAGGTGGCCCGAGTTGGGCTCAAACCTGTTAGCGGTACAAAACCACTTCCGAGCACGGAGGGTCCAACCGCTTCCGCCATCGAGAGCGACGGACGTCCGTTGTCCAAAGCGGAACGCAAGCGGATGAAGAAAACCCAAGACGACCAGCCGTCCCAACGCCGCGCGGCTTAACCTCGCTTGTCTGTTAGCAACGGTCTGTCTCTATGAGCGTTTCGGTCGACGATCGAGCAACTGCTTATGCTCCTTACCTCCGCATCCTTCGGAATAGGCCTCCCAATCCATACAGTCTCCTGCCAGCCCATCGCGAGCTAAGCAAATACGCCTCCGCTCCTCGATAACTTGAATGCTATGGTAACTACAGTGGAGCCAGCGGCCTGCTAGACAGAAGTCCTTTACGGCAGGGCTGCGCAAGCGTCATACGAAAATTGGCACCGCCAAGCTTTGGGTGGTCAGCCATCACTCTATGGCATTCAATCTCGATAACGGAAAGTCAGTTCTCATGAAAGTACTGGTAGTTAACGATTCACGTGCTATGCGGCGCGTAATCACCGACGTCATGAAGGAAATTGGCTTCGAGGTGTTAGAAGCTGGTAATGGAATCGAAGCCTTGCAGCGGCTGGATGCTGAGGGTGCTCCCGACCTCGTGATGGTCGATTGGAACATGCCTCAAATGAATGGCTTGGAATTAATCAAAGCGATTCGCGCCAATCCAGTCTTTTCGGATTTGCCGCTCATGATGGTGACTTCGGAAACAGAATTGGAGCGCCTCACTTTAGCGTTTAAGGCGGGCGTCAATGATTACGTTAAGAAACCATTCGATAAGGCTGCCATGGTCGATAAACTCCAATTATTGGGCATTGCTGTTTAATTCAATATCGCTTTCCGAGACAGTTTGATCGCCAAAACAATGCGTCCCCGGCTTTTGGCGACTGTTCGTTGATTGACTTGTGCTGCTCCGTTGGGTACTTTTGACAAGCCCCGGATAACTGAATTGCAGCACTCTGGCGGGTGGTAGCAATGTCTCACTCTTCGCAGCTCAAATTAGTGAAGACTCAAGATTACTAAAGTCCGATTCGCAAAGAGCCCCGATTAGTGTCTGAACAGACTGCAGTTGGGAACAGGGACGTCAGGTTACTGGCCGGTGAGGTGCTGTTGTGGCCCGCGCGAATCTTGGCGCTAGTCGTGATCGCGACTTGCCCTTGGTACTATGGCTCCGTTTCCTGGTATTCTCAATCGCTGTACGTGCCGGTGGTGGTGGCAATTTTATTGCTCGCTGTTGTTGGCGCGACTCTGCAGAAGATCCGTTTCGACAATCCACTGGTCTGGAGCTTGAGCGCTCTGTTGACCCTGGTTCTTTTGCAGACGGTCACCATTCCCAATTGGTTGTGGCGAACGGTGGCTGCGGGAGCTGCTTTTGAAAATGAAACGGATCAAATTGCCGCACAACTTACTGCAGCGCTACCAGAGAGTGCGAAATTGGCGGACGACGGCCGTTCAACTGTCGTGCTTCCAGCGGCACCACGAACATTGAGCCTCAACTGGGTTCAATCGCGCGCCAGCGCTGCTACCCTGGCGGCGGCATTGGCGTGGTTAATGGCTTCCATTATTTTATTTCGTACCGCCGAGTGGGAAATCGTCTTGATCTCCGTGTTGGGAATCACAGGTATAGTCATGGCCATTCTGGGGCTGCTGCAAGCGGTTGCCTGGAATAACTGGACGTTGCTGCCCATGCCCACCAACACCCACTTTGGAACCTTTGTATCGCGCAACTCTGGCCCGCAGTTCTTGGCGGTGGGACTTGGCGCAGTGCTAGGACTGCTCGCGTGGTGGGGTCATTCCAAGAAGGATAATGTCGACAAAAAGTATTACGTTCGTTATCCGGCGGTCAACACGCTTGCCCGCCTGCGGCGGCGACTCGATGATTTGGTTGTTGATTTGGATTCCATTTCGATCGTCTGTATCTTTGCGGCCACCTTCATGTTTGTGGCAGTCCTGGCGGCTGCCAGTCGTGGAGGAATTCTTGCATGCATCGCCGCGGTATTCGTCACCTTGGGATTCACGCTAGGGACAAAAGCCGGTTTATTACGATCTTCAATCCTGATCATCATCGTCGCTTGCAGCACGCTCGTGTTGCTCACCACGCTCGATCTTGATGACCGTATTCTGACCCGCATGGATTCTGTAAATCAAGAAGCATACATGTTGGATAACGGTCGGATCGACGTCTGGCGCATGATTCTTTCAGAACCAAGTTACTGGCTACCTGGTTGCGGCCTAGGTAATTTCCATTCGGCCATCCTGACAACCTACGGTCAGGGTCCATCTGTTTGGTTTTATCACGCGGAAAATATTTACATCGAGCTGTTGGCTGAGATGGGTCTGCTCGGCTTACTGATCGGGCTGGCTGGATTTGGCTGGTTGTTAAGCAGAATTCGTTGGTGCGTACTGAAGGGCCGACTGTCTGCCCCGTCTTTTGTCGCAGTCGTGTTTGCCGTGACCACTATCGGTCTCCAAAGTCTTGTCGATTTTAGCTTAATCATCCCCGGCATATTCTTGCCGTTTATCGCCTTAGTAGGTTGCTTTCTTGGCAGAAGCGGAGAGGCAGATTTCGGCAAGAAAAAGCATAAAACGCAGCCGCGATCGCGAATGCGGGTGAAAGGGGAGGAAACCTATCATCGCGGTCAGGCGTTCAATTATTCAGCTGTGATTTTTTCGATCGCCTCGGTAGCGATTGTGTTGATCGCCGTGGGGATTGGCTTGGGGCCGTTGCGAGGTTTTGCTTTTGCTGAGCAAATCGCCTCCGAGCTACATCAACATGACACCGCCAACCGGTCCGGAAGCGCTGGAGAAGCCAAGTCGGCGGAACAGTTGCTGCGCAGCATTGATCCGCTCATGGTTGCTAAGTACCCGAGTCATCCCGAAGTTAATGTGCAGGTCGGACGGGCGCTGCAGAGCTATTTCGAGGAAACTCTCTTTCGATCCAGTCGTTGGCCAAGCGATCTGGCGTCAGCGCAGCGGCAAGCCCTTTCGCAACCAGAGACCGTAGCTGCTTCGTTCCGCGCGGCAGTCGGAACTCGCAGTGCTCAGCTCAAGAAGTTTATCGAGGAAGACCCGCAATCGATCGAACCCCTAACACGGAGTTTCGCTCACTTTGTGGCTGCATCGGCCGTGTGCAAAATGGACTGGAGACCGGGCTGGGGACTGCTGCGGAGTGACCTAGACACTCTTTCGAGCGCTTCGAGGACCAGAAATTATGCGGAACTCTCTTTGCTGACCGGTTTTAATGCGACTCTGCCGTCTCAAATTGCCAGAGCCGCCCTGTTGTCCGGCGAGAACTCCACTGCATTGCTGCTGCTCAAGCGTTATTTGACAAGTGTCAGTAATCAAACGAAAGCGACCGTGTTTCCACTATTGGATTTACTAACGCCAAGCGAACTTCAACAAATGCTGCCGAGTTCGCAATTGCTGCGCGCTGACGTGGCCAAGGACTTGTCCCAAGATCCGTCTAAAGTTCAATTTGCGGAGCAGCTTTTAAAAGATATCGACATACAAGTGATCACCTCCGAAGCAGAGCGAACCTCGAACGCTCGGAAAAGTGCTCAGACTTGGCTGGCTGTGGCCTGGGTGGCAGAAAATTTATCGGACAGCGAGTCGCAGCTCACCGCCCTGCGTAATGCAGTGACCGCCGAGCCAATGCGCGACGACATTCGGGCTCAGCTTGCAAAGCTGCTCCGCACGAAGGGTCGACGATCCGAGGCCTTGGAACAAGCGGAACGGGCCTACCGCCAATCCCCCCAGAATGTTGACTATAAGCGGCTCGTGGAAGAACTCCGCCAGGAGTAGCTCTGTTGGAAATATCCAAATCCCACAACTACTGTTTCCGGTGGGCTCGTAACTCGCGCGCGCGCCCGCAATCACAGCATTGTTTGCCGATCTTAACGAAAAACTTTCGAAAAAGCATGGCGTAAAAACGTCGCGGCGATATCTTTAAGCTTAAAGTTTTCGGCGATCACCTGATTTTCGCTGGAGTAGCGGATACGAAGTCGAATCCTAATTCGCTAGCACCTGTGTGCCCTGTGGGTTGTAGCGACTTTTTGTTTGTCGCAACCCTAATCAGTACTGGTTTTCGAGGCCAAAGGACAGAATCCTTGTCACGAACCGCACATGGCACTTATACTTGAAGCGCGCTTCGGTAGGCGCCAGCCGCCATCGCGATTTAGCCGAAGCGGCTCCTACTCGAGTCAATCTATTTTTAACGAAAACGAACAATGTCGCAGGTAATGGAAAACCCCGTCAATGGTTCTGTACCCAATGGTCGCCCACCGGAAGCGATCTATGCCGGTACTGAACAGCAGCCAGGATTTGACATTATCAAGGTGCTCTGGCGGTGGAAGTGGCTGCCAATCCTTGGGGCTATGATAGGCACAGGCGTTGGCTACCTGTACTTTTCAAAGCAACCGGCCGAATATCAGGCAGCTGCCCTCGTTCAGGTAGTTGATTCTTTACCGCCCTCAACACGCATTCAAGCGTACGATCCCAACGAGATTGCTAAGTACTCGCGGGCTGACGAGTCGATGGTAATTCGTAGTCAGCGCGTCTTGCGGATGGCCGTCGATAAGGGGCAATTGGCTGATCAACCTGCTTTGAAAGGGTCTACTCCTGACCAAATCGCTGCCATGTTAGCGGGCGCCAATTTGGTCGTTCAGCCCGCAGCAAAAGACGCGAATACGACGCTTATACAGATCAGTTATGTGTGCAACGACGCGGACTTAGCTGCCGCGGTAGTCAACGCGGTCGTGAACGGATACAGCAATTACCTGTCCGAAGAGTACCGCACAGTTGGTAATGAGATCTATGATTTGGTGACCCAGGCACAAGACAAACTGACCGCCCGCTATAAGGAACTGAACGACAAGAACATGGAGTTTCGCAAGAACGCTCCCAATGTGGTTTGGAGCGGAGATGAATTTTCCGATCCGTACGCGGAGGCTTATAAGTCTCTTAATTCTGACATTCGCACGCTCCAATCCAAACGCCAGCTCATCTCGGCCACATTGCAGCAGATTGGCATTGCACGGAAAGCTGGTCGCCCAGCAGAAGCCATCTTGTTGATGCTGACCGATCAGAACTACGAAGGACTAATTTCTACCGCGAGGAATGAGACTGCCCAGTCTGCGATGCCTCGCTTCGAGAACACCGATACGGAATCGGCCCAGTTACAGAAAAGGGAATTGTTCCCCCTGCAAATGCGTGAGCGTGAGTTGATAGGAAAGGTGGGAGAAAACCACCCTTCGCTGGCGACAATTCACGAACGTATCCAAATTATGCAGGAGCACATTGCGAGACTCGCTCAAAGCGAGCGAATGGAGGCGGCGCGACGAGACCAATTAATTCATGAGGCTGAGGAGGAAGCAAAGAAGAACGGCGGGACGACTCAAGGCATTTCCATGGATCAACGCGTCGCGATTCGGGAGCTAGCCCTGGTGGAGCAAATGGCTTCGATCGAGTTGCAATTGAAAGGGCTCAATGATCTGGCTCAGAAAAATTTGGAAAAATCCAAGGAACATCAGACAGTCCTGAGCTCGAATTCGTACCTCAATAACGAGTTGGCTTCCATTCAGCAAATGCTGGATTTGTACACGGAGAAACTCAACGCAATCGAGCTGCTGCCGCAATCTGGCCATCGCACTCTCAAAGAGTTGAATCTACCATCGATTGGTTATTTTTACGGTCCCAAACTGACCCCCTACTTGTTAGGTGGAGCAGCGGTTGGATTTTTGCTGCTCTCTGGTTTGGCAGTCCTGATGGACTTGGCGGACCGCAGCTACCGCAACCCAGATGAAATCGCCTCCGACCTGAACATGCCAGTGCTGGGGCACATTCCCGTTATGGAAGTCACGAAGATCAAGAAGGTTTACGAGGCAGCGGACTCCTCACTCACGACCCTGCATCACAGTCGAGGACGGGCCAGCGAAGCCTATCGGGCCATCAGAACAGGCTTGTTCTTTAGCAATCGAGGTAGCGAACTAAAGGTTATTCAAATTACCAGCCCGGTTCCAGGGGACGGCAAGTCGACACTCTCGTCAAACCTCGCCGTTACTATGGCCCAGTCAGGACGTCGCGTTCTGCTGATCGATGCCGACTTCCGCCGCCCGCGAATTGCCAAGATATTCGGTATCGAAGCAGAAATCGGAATGGCGGCTGTGGTGGCTGAAAAAGCCGAACTGGACGATGCAATCTACACCAGTCCCGTCGCGAATCTTTCGATCATGCCCGGTGGAAAGCGTCCCAGCAATCCTGCGGAATTGCTGAGCAGTCCTCGGTTTAAAGAATTAATAGAAGTTCTCAGAGGTAAGTTCGATATCATCATCATCGATACCCCGCCACTGCTAGCGGTTAGCGATCCAGGTGCGGTGGCTGCCATCGTTGACGGTGTAGTGCTGACGATGCGATTGCGTCGCAACGTCAAACCATTGGCTGCACGGGCCACCAAGATCCTCGAATCAGTGGATGCTCGATTGCTAGGTGTCGTGGTCAATGGGGTCTCCGCTGAGGCCGGCTATGGCTATAGCTACAGCTACAACGACTATCGCTATGCCTATCGCTACGGAAGCAATTACCGCTACGGTTACGGCGGCAAGTACGGCTACGGTGGCAAGTACGGCGCCGGTTCAGGATACTTGGAAGAGCCTCACGACGTAGAACAAGGTCCTGCCGCTCCGCGCGATCCCAACAATCAAAGCTAACGCACTTACACTCGATTTTTAAGTAACCCGAAAACGGACCACGGTGGTTTTTCCTGTCGGATGAGCCACCGTTTTTTATTGCGTCCAATATGCGTTTCCCCTATCCTGAAGCGTTCGCTCCAGCGGAGCGCGCAGTCAGCCTGCTCATTAAACTTCTTCCAGTTTCGAAAGCCCAACATGCCCCTTCGAGATCAAGCTTCAGCGTACTGGCGAAACGCACTGACCATCTTAGCTATGGGCAGCTGCTTGGTTTGCCAGATGACGCAGGCGGCCCAACCAAGCGTCGTTGAATCGATATATGGGCAGCTGGATGGAGGTGAAGAGGTCCGCCTGTTCACTCTCCAGAATCGTCAACACATGCAACTCAAGGTAATCGAGTACGGCGCAACCATCGTCGAACTCAAAGTCCCCAATCGTCAGCAAGAGTTCGAGAACGTCGTACTTGCAGCCGATTCGCTGGCCGCTTACGTGAAAGGGTTTCCCGCTGCCGCGGTCATTGGTCGCTACGCGAATCGCATTCGTGGTGCCCGTTTTTTGCTCGATGGAGAGGCAGTCGAAGTTACCAAAAACTCCGGTGACAATCATATACATGGGGGCAGAAAGAATTTTGCCAAAGTCCATTGGACCGGCGCTGCTGAAACGAACTCCGACAGTGCCGCCGTCACGCTACGGTACACTTCACCTGACGGCGAGGAAGGGTTCCCTGGAACGCTTAAGGTTGCCGTCACTTACCGTCTGACAGATAGCAACGAATTGGTCATCGAGTATCGCGCTCAAACAGACAAGCCGACCGTTGTTAACCTGACGAACCATGCGTA
>JBBQRC010000139.1:0-9432 GCA_038215215.1 Pirellulales bacterium | reverse complement strand
AACCAAACGCTTTCAGCGCCGCGATTTGCCCACGCTGTTGGCTAATGACCCGCGCAACGACGATGTTCAGCAGGAATCCAGCGACGGACAAGAAAATGCTCGGTGCCATGATCGCCATGCCACGCAGTTGCTTAAGTTCATCCATTAGATACTGATGAGACACCTGTTGGTCGCGATCGTAGGCGCCGACACCGCCATAAGATTTCAGCAAACGATCCAGCTCATCGATCACTTCGTCACGGTTACTGCCGTAAGCCAACTTCAAGCAGACATGATTGAAAGCGCCAGTCATATCAAACGCGGCTTCTAACTCCCGCTGGTTCATCCAAAATATTCCGAATCGTTTATCGTCCGGTATGATGCTGCCCGGCTTCACCCGCATTACGTACTCGGGGGACAACGCAGTGCCCACAATGCGCAGCGTTTGACGCTTGCCGTTGATGATCGCTCGGACCGTATCACCGGCGACGAAGCCGTGCGCTGCCGCGAACAACTCCGACACAACAACTTCTCCGCTACGATCGGGTTCCAGCATGCGGCCCCGCGAGATGTACAGTTGATTCAGCAAACTTGCACCCGATTCGGGTACCGAAATCAATCTCGCCGTGGCCGGTTCGCTCATACTCGGAACGTCCAGCAAGACGTCGTAGACCAAACGCGATTCGACCGTAGCGACGCCAGAGATCTCGCGGATACGTGGGATTAGGGCATCGGGCGCACGGCGCGCGACCGCGAAGATGTCTGCAAATCGAAATTGGCGATAGAAATTGTCCTTGCTCCAGGCCAACGACTTGTAGGAGCATGTCGACATTACAAAAGTTGCCACACCCGCGGCGATCACCAAGATAATCGCAGCCACTTGCCCTTTCATCTGCGCCAGATCCCGAACCAGTTTTTGATCAAGCTTCCGCATGGCTCACCACTGTAATTCGCTAGCGGAAACCTTGGACGCATTGACCACCACTCCCGCGATCTGGCCATCTGAAAGTGAGATGACTCGATCAGCCATGTTCGCAATTACGGCATTATGAGTGATGACAGCCGTGGTGGTGCCAAGTTCTCGATTGATTCTCGCTATGGCTTCCAACACGACGATGCCGGTTTGCACGTCCAGCGCGCCGGTCGGTTCGTCGCAAAATAATACTTTGGGACGTTTGGCGATGGCCCGCGCGATCGCAACTCGTTGCTGTTCACCGCCGGAAAGCTGGGCTGGAAAATGGTTCGCCCGCTCTCGCATGTGAACGATCGCGAGCGCTTCGAGAGGATCCATCGGTGACTGGGAGATTTCGGTAATCAGCTCGACATTTTCCCGAGCGGTCAAACTCGGAATGAGATTGTAGAACTGAAAAACGAAACCAACACTTTGGCGACGATACCGTGTTAGTTCTGCATCATTGCTGGCGGTAAGTTCTTTATCGAGATAGTGCACAGTTCCCGACGTAGGAATGTCCAACCCGCCAAGAATGTTCAGGAGGGTTGACTTGCCGCTGCCCGAAGCGCCAAGCAAGACAACAAATTCATGCTCAAATAGCTCCAGGGAGACACCGCGGAGCGCATGCACTTCGACTTCCCCCATTTTGTAAACTTTGGCCACTTGCACGGCACGAAAGACCGGCACGGGTGAACTGTTGGAGGTTGAGGGAGATTTGATCGCCATGCTCATTTTCGGCTTAAGTCTCAGTGCTGACTTTATTGTATTGCCAATTTATTGCCCACATTGAGTCACTACACCAAGGTTTCCGATTTTAACCAACGTCGGCGGACCTTCCGGTTGCAACACTTGGCGTCGCAACTTGTCGTCGTAGCCCTCGCGCTACTCGCGGCGTGTGGCGCGGAAACTCGCGCGGATGATCGCACCGCTTCAGAGCATCCCTGAGACACGAAGTGTGTGGTCTCGGCGTAGGTGAAGCCCATGATCAGGGACCGGCGGCCACACGTTCGTAGCTCGCTTTAAAGATCGCTTGGTCAACAATCCAAATATCTACTGGGTCGCGAGGGCGGGCAGCAGATTTACGTGGAAAGTCTACCCTTGAGTCACAATAAGGCTCGTCTCACAGTTAAGATATTAACGTTCTGTGGGGAGTTGTGGTTAGTTCGACCGAATGGCACACGCATCGGTTTAGGGGATTGTCGATGGAAGATTCGATCGCGCCGTCAGAGCTTGCGCTACTGTGGAAGGACAATATTTGGGACAGACTCCTCGATTCACTGGATGAACAATCGGTTATTCCCATCGTCGGCTCCGATTTATTGACCATCGAGAACGATGGAGACACGCTGACGCTTGACCGGTATCTGGCCGGTCGCTTGGCGGACAGTAACAACCTGCGCGCAGACGATATACCCGATGAAAGGGGATTGAATTTCGTGGTTTGCAGGTTGCTCCGCGCGCACAAAGACCGTTACGCGATTTGTGATGACATTTTTCAGATCATGAAGGATTCGGACCTGAAACCGGGTGAACCGTTGCGTAAGTTGGCAGAGATTCCAGCCTTCAATTTGTTTGTTACCACGACGTTTGCTCCACTGTTGGAGCGGGCGGTCAATGAGACTCGGTTTGGCGGCGCGGCAGGAACGGCATCGATTTCATATTCTCCCAAGCGAGTAGACGACCTTCCGACCAGCAAGGACAAGCTGACGCGACCGACTGTTTACTATTTGATGGGTAAACTTTCGGCGACAGGTGGCTACGTGCTCTCAGATGAAGATTTACTGGAACATGTCTGCGATCTCCAAACACCGGCGCGACGCCCGGAACGACTGTTCGATGAACTCAAAAAGAGCCATCTGTTGATCCTGGGCGAAGGGTTTAGCGACTGGCTGGCACGCGTATTCCTGCGTATCGCCAAGGGAGGGCGATTATCGGCGATGCGCGAATCGTTGGAAATTTTAGCTGATAGCAGAACCCAAGGTGATCCTGGACTCGTCTCCTTTCTGCAGCAATTCAGCAGCCACACACGCGTGTTCCGCGCTGGTGGTGCGATCGACTTTGTCAACGAACTTTCGCGACGATGGCGGGAGCGGCATCCTGAAGCGGTGCCTTTTGATTCCAGCCAAGCTACCACAGCCCTGCCGCCTGGCGGTGTTTTCATCAGTTACGCGAGTGAGGATGCAGCCTGCGCCGAAGAGTTACGGTCAGGTTTAGAAGCGGCTGGCGTTACCGTGTGGTTTGACCAGGAGAGCCTGCGATCCGGTGACAACTACCATCCACGCATCGAGGAATACATTGCTCGGGGCTGCAATTGTTTTGTGGCCATGATCTCGCAAACCACCGAACTTCGGCACGAAGGCTACTTCCGACGTGAATGGAGTCTCGCGCTCGAACGCGATCGTGGAATCCACCATGCTCGGCGTTTCATCTTGCCGGTCATCGTCGACGATACACTGGAGCCGGCGACGGTACCGCGCAGGTTCGCAGAACTCAACTACACCTGGCTGCCCGGTGGACGAGTCACCCCTGTATTCGTCCGCGATGTGCAGGGAATCATCCAAAACACCAGAGCTCCTTGAATTTGGAAAACTGTTCATGATTGCGGAGAACTTGCATGCCTACTCGCCCGACACCGGGGTCGATTCGGATAATCCGTGGCCCGGCTTGGTGTCCTTCACGGAAAAAGAGCACGCGTACTTTCACGGTCGTGTAGAAGAGGCCGAAGAGTTGTTTCGCCGCGTCGCACGGAGAAATCTCACGGTGCTCTTCGGACAGTCGGGGCTTGGTAAATCGTCACTGCTCAAAGCCGGTGTGTTTCCGGCGCTACGCAGCCATGGATACTTGCCGGTGCCGATTCGACTAGATCACTCACCCACCGCGGTGAGCTTATCGGAACAAGTGATCGTGGCTACTGAGCGGGCAATTCGCGAAGCAGGGGGTCAATGCGAGCCGCGTCCTGCCGATGCCGACGATTCACTCTGGCGTCATTTCCATCGTCGCGGCTTTCGCCCGCAGACCGCCGATAGCCAGCCACTCCGACTGGCGCTGGTCTTCGACCAATTCGAGGAGTTGTTTGCAGTAGGTCAAGCCAGTGAGGAAGCGCGGGCGCGGGCGTCGCAATTTGTCAACGAATTAGCCGATCTAATCGAAAATCGAGTGCCGAGATTGCTCGAGCAGCAAATGGACGAAAGTCCCGATTTGGTGAAACAGTTTTTAATGCCCGATCAGGACCATCGTTTCCTGATTTGTTTGCGTGAGGACTACTTACCTCATTTGGAAAGTTTACGGCCAACGATCCCGTCGCTGAGCGAAAATCGGATGCGTTTGACACGCATGAACGGTGACAACGCATTGCGGGCCGTGGTGAATCCCGGCTCGCATTTGATCTCACCCGAAGTCGGCCGCCAAGTGGTAAACTTCGTTTCGGGCGGCCGGGTTCGTCAGCTTGACGGTACGTCTAACGGTGCAGGCGATGGGCTCGCCGACTTGGAAGTCGAACCGTCTTTGCTAAGTCTCGTTTGCCGCGAGCTGAATAATCGCCGTAAAGCGAGTGGTTTGAATCGGATTACAGCAGACCTCTTGGCTGGTAATCGCGAGCGAATTCTCCAGGATTTTTATGAGCGGTGCGTGGCCGACCAGCCAGGCGTAGTCCGTCAATTCGTCGAAGATGAACTCGTCACCGACTCGGGTTTGCGCGAGAACGTTGCGCTAGAACGCGCGGAAAAAACCCTGGCCCATGGGGGCGTCCCCGCGTCGGTGATCGACCAGTTGGTCAGTCGCCGTTTGTTGCACGTCGAAGAACGACTCGATGTGCAACGCGTCGAACTGACGCACGACGTGCTCACCGCCGTTATTAAGAAGAGCCGCGATGAACGTCACGCTCGAGAGGCGATGCGCCGTGCAGAGCAGGAAGCGGTCGCGATTCGCGCAACTGCCCGACGGCAACGGCGTCGGCTAAGGATGATTGTGGGTGGGATGGCGATCGCTTTGGCCATCGTCTCCGCCTTCGGAATTTCCAGCTACTGGCTTTATCGGGTCAGCGAGGAGCGGCTGGTCGAAGTCGAGCTACAGAAGCAGCGAGCGGCGATGGGGGAAAAAGCTGCCGAAAGCGCCAGGCAAAAAGCCGAGGTGGTGAAGGACGTCTTCGACGATGCGACTATGCCCGTCACGGAAGATAATGTTCGGCACATGGCGGGACTTGGGCCAGTGCAAGAGGAACTGGCCAGGTTGCGTATCGTAAGCCTGGAGCGGATGGCAATCAAAATCCCAGAAGACGCCACGATTCCGCCTGAGCTCGCTCAGGCCTATACCGTCTTGGGAGTCATCCGCACCTACGTCGGTTCGATCCGAGCGGCAGAGGTCGACCTGAAAAAGTCAGGCGAACTATACGCCCAACTCGCCAAGGATCATCCCGAGTCCCTCGAGTATCGCCTGGGTGAGATCCGCGTGCTGAACCACCTGGGTTATCTCAATTGGGACGATAATCGCAAGCCTATCGCGCGGCGCTATTATCAAGAGGTAATGGAGCGACTAGAAGCGGAACTTAAAAGTGCACCTGAGGACCCAGCCCTGCGTTATGAGCTGGCCCTCACTCTCTCCCGTATAGGTGGCTTATTGCCCGATAACATCAGTCCTGATGAAAAGCGAGCACTCGCTCAGCGTTCTCACGACCTGCTCAAAGAACTGATTGCAGCGAAGTATCGAGAGGGAGATTCCAAAACGGTGCTGTCGGTTTCGTCGTATAGACTGGCCATGCTTCGCGCGACAGACTCGACCGCCGAACAACGCTTGGCAGATTTAGAGGATGTCTCGCAACTCGATCAAATGGCCCGCGAGCATTATCCCGACTCACCATTGCTCCTGTCATACTCCTACTTTTTTCGCAACGATCAGGCAGATGTGCTGGTCACGACCTCCCACTTCGACGAGGCGTTGACCGAACGCGAACAGGCCGTCGAGCAGGTACGCGAGATTTGCCTACGCTCCCCCAAAATCTACCGCTATGCCGACCTGCTCGCGGAAGGTCTCAAGAAACTCGGGCAAGAGTATCAGCGCAAACAACGGTTCGCGGAGGCCAGACAAGCTTTTGAGGAAAGCAGTAAGCTCTCAGACGAGGTGGTGGCGCGATTTCCGGATCGCGGTAAGGCAGTCTCACAGTGGATTGACTATCGTAATGAAGCTGCCGACCTCTACGAATTTGGCGCGTCATCCCATCCCGATGGACCAGTCCAGGCTCGAGAGGACTTGCTGCGCACTTTAGAAGGAACCATCACCAAAGGCCGTGATTTGGCTGCCCAGTTTTCTGATCATCACTGGACCCAAGTCGGTTTCGCGAAAACGCTGTCGGCACGCGGACGCTTCGAGCGCGAGGCGAGCCGCCCAAAGCTCGCTCATGAGTATTTTCGCGAGGCTGTCGAGATCTATCAAACGAGGGTATTCCCAGACGAGGACTCGACGACCAGCGAAGATATCGATACGTTTTTGAGCTGTGCCGCCGAAGCGGCCGAATCCGCCAAAGCCGCTGACGACACCCAGGCTGTTCTTGATCTCGTCGCGATTGCTGAGTCAAAACGAGCACAGTGCACGTCGCGGGCTGCACAAGACGATTTGGGGAGGGTCTTTCATGTCGCCGCTCAAGTGCATCACCGCGAAAAGCGTTACTCAGAAGCCATTGCCGCGTGCCAGAAGGCAATCGACGTTCGTAAAACTGTCTATGGGGAGGCGCCCTGGCATTGGTACATCGAATCCAACCTCGGTTCGTCTTATCAGCAGTTAGCCGAGTCGTATCGAGAACTCGGTGACTTCAAACAAGAAGTGCTCGCCGCGCGGGAGTATTTACGGATCATCATCGGTCCGCGATATGGAGCGAAGCTTGAGCCGTACCTTGATCCCGCTCAAGAAGCCAACGAAGAAGAGGCCAACCGCATTCGGGAATTCATCGAGGCTTCAACCAAATCAGGCATGAAGCGATTCACTGTGCCATGCGATTTTGCAGGTAGAAAGTACCCATTCCACGTCTATGTCACCAACGTGCCATATCCCAATCATCCTTTGGAAAACCAGGCGCGGTGGTTGAGAGAGGAACGCGGGGGAGTCATTCCGGAAGAAGTCATGGACTCGTTTGCACGGCTGCAAAAAATCGCGCATGAAAACAATGTGTCATTTGTTGACCTCTGCGTCTACGCCTTGGGAACAGTGGATAAGGACGAAGGGGACAACGGCTCCAAACGCGAGCTTGACATGGTCGCGACCTTGATCGTTTCGGTTGATAGTGTCGCTTCACCAGACGAGGCAGGGGGCTTATTTGCGGCTGCTCTGTCGCAAATTGTGGTAACTCGCGAGCAACTTTCTGCAGCGCCAAACGATGTAACGTTGATGGAGAATTTGGCATTGCAATATGAAGAACTTGGCAGCCAAATGCTGCGGGCCAACCAAGCCAGGGAGAGCATGGAATCGCTGCAATCCGCGGTCCAACTCCGCGAGCAATTGCTCAACCAATTCCCACTCGAAACGGATCGGGTTCTGGCGCTCACCGATACCCTAGATGTGCTCGGCAGAGCATACTTTCAGGTTCGTAGTTTTGACCCCTGCTACGCTTGCTTCCGCCGTCGATGCGATCTCTTGGAACAAGGGGAGCAACAATCTCCCGACGAGGGTGCGCGGGCGAACATTGCCGCTTGCCACTTGATTTTCGGTGAGATCGCGGAAGCTCGCGGCACCGGCGCGGAGGCTATCCACTGGTACCAAGTCGCGGCTGAGGACAGCCACGCCCGGGCGTATCGCAAGTTGGCCCACCTACTTCATGGGACATCGCAACTGGTGGCCTTCCTGCCTCGCGCTGAGGCCGCGATTTATGCGCGACTGGCGAAAGACAATGCAGAGGGCTCGGTTGATTTTGTCGATGCCTTTGACAAGGAAATGACCGAGTTCAAAGGGGCGCCGCTCCGTGCGGCTGACAAACGGCGTGCAGCCAACGCCGCACAACAACGCGGCGAACTCAGCGAGTACCGCGATGCGCTGCTGGCGGAATACGAGATTTGGAAAGGCCTGGCGGAAACGGATCCGGACAACGCAATAACAGAGGCGAGCATGGCGGAGGTGTCACTGCGACTGGGCGATGCCTTCGACGTGGAGCAACAGTCTGAATCTGCGTTTCAGTGGATGGATCGGGCGGCGACCGGTGGCAACGTTGACGCCATTTTCACGCTGTCAAACTGGTACGCGACTGGTAAGCATACAGACAAGGACCCCGATCGGGCTGATCTCTATCGTTATGTGGCGCATGTCACGCGTGGCAATTTAGCCTTCAAAGAATCACGCTTCGTCGATGCGCTTCCCGATTGGATTGAGGCGTGCAAATCGAAGCGTGCCGCCGGAAACATTTGGAATCGGCTTGGCATGTGCTACGGAAAACTGGGGAACTGGAACGAAGCCATGACAGCCTATGCGAGCAGTATCAAGCAGGACAACTACGGCGAGGACTGTGAAACAGCAGTCCTGAATCTGCTTGAAGGGATTACCTGCGGTAACCAACCCGAGAAACTGCTACGCGCAGTTGCTTCGTTGCGTGAAAAAGGCTTTAAAATCCCAGAAAAAGACTTCCGTTTTCAAGCCTTCTATTACGCTTTTGTCGCCATCGCCGAGACGCTGAGTGATCATGACGCTACGACATCGTTGGCACAGATGCGCGCCGCCATTTCTCGGGCGGAGTCACTCGAGGATGGTTGGAGTTGGGACGAAATCGATCGTTGGTTCGATACCAGTTCGCTACCCAATGACCAAAAAGTTCGGGTAGCATCCATCCTCGGGGAAATCGGGCGAGCAGTTCCGCTGATAGGCTTCGATTAGTGGTCAAGACTAACGAAATGGTCGCGAACGATCCCAACTGGACGCTTAGCATCGGTATATTTGTGGGGTACCTGCACAGCACCACATGGCCGAGCGATTTCATGCGAATCAACAACTTTGGAAAAAACATAAGTTTCGAACCAAAGCACTTTTTTGTCCCCGAGACGGAAGCAGAGGTGCTTGAACTTTTGACACGGCATCGCGGAAAGAAGATTCGCGTGGTGGGGCGGTTGCACGCATGGAGTGAAGCAGCTGTGGGCGAGGACGTTGTGCTCGATCTACGTAAACTGAATGCGGTCCGTGTGGAACAGCGAAACGGCGAACCCTGGGCGATCATCGCCGGCGGCGCACAGATCAAACACATCATCGCTTCATTGGAAATTGAGCACGGTTTGACGTTACCCTCACTGGGGCTGATCACCGAGCAAACGATTGCGGGCGCAGCCGCGACAGGAACTCACGGCTCCGGCAAACATAGCCTTTCGCACTACGTCGAGGAAGTACGCATCGCGTGCTACGACCCGATAACCGGCGAACCGGAGATTCGTTGTATCGGCGAAAGGGACGCACTCCGGGCCGCGCGTTGTTCGTTGGGATGCCTGGGCGTGGTTCTGTCGGTGGCGATTCGTGTCCGTCCAATGTACATGTTAGAA
>JBBQRC010000138.1:0-9525 GCA_038215215.1 Pirellulales bacterium | reverse complement strand
TCGTGTCCGCGGCTATGCTGGGGACATGATAATCGATTTCAAGATCAATTTGAGCTGGTTGCATCGTCGATTCAAAGGTCGAGGAAAGCGTGACTAAGGGGCGACAGTTTCTGCCGGCGCGGCAGGACGTTTGACGATCACCAGTGCTAAGGCAATGGCCAGCACGTGTAAGAGTGCCGCCACTGCAAATGGTAATCCAGGAAAATCGAATCCAGTATTCTTGGCGATCGCAAATGCAAAAACATTCGTGAATAGATAAGGTCCAAGCATGCCGGAAATACCCATCAGCGAACTATTGGCGCCTTGCAAACGCCCTTGTTCGGAGGCGTTGACGCGGCGGGTCATCAGCCCCTGAATGGAGGCGGTAAAATATCCAACCAAAGAAAAAACGGGAATGGCACACCAAAAAACCCAACCTGTTTGAGCCACGCCGTAAATCAGGTATCCCACCGCACCAAATGTCAAAGCAATAAATAACATTTTCCGCTCGCCCAGTTTGGCCGCCGTCCGTCTAACCAAGAAGCCTTGCACAAGTACCCCCATCAAGCCGACGCTCATCAAGGTTAGGCCAACCGTGCGTTCATTCCAGCCATAGCGATAGTCGGCATAGAGTACGAACACCGATTGAAATACCTGATGTGCGAGTTGGTAAAGAAAGAGGATACCGGCGAGTCCCAGTAGTTGCGGGTGGGAACGTAGAAGTTTAAGTGATCCCAGTGGGTTGGCCTTGCGGAGAGAAAATGAACTGCGATTTTTCTCTGGCAGCGATTCGGGCAGGATAAAAAATCCATAAGCGGCATTAAGCAACGTGAGTCCGGCGGCCACCCAAAACGGGAACCGCAAATCATACTGACCCAGGATACCGCCAAGTGCCGGACCAATCACAAATCCCAACCCCCACGCGGCGCCGAACATGCCGTAACTGGCCGCACGTTTCTCTGGAGGGGTGACATCGGCGATGTACGCGGCCGCCGCCGAAAAACTGGCCGCTGTGATCCCAGAAATCACTCGGCCGATAAACAGCCAGCTCAAATTGGGAGCCATTGCCATCAGAATGTAGTCGAGCCCCAGACCTGTGCACGATAGTAAGATGACGCGGCGACGTCCGAACCGATCACTCAGCGCTCCCAAAATCGGCGAAAAAATAAACTGCATCATCGCCCATACGGTAACGAACAATCCATAGTATCGCGAAGCCTGAGTGAAGTCATCGTTGACGAAGCTCTTGATCAACTGTGGCAACACCGGAATCGTGACGCCCAGTGAGAGTACGTCAAGCAACACGGTGACAAAAATAATAATCACCTCTGCCTTGCGTGGCTGCGTCGCAGTGGTTTCTGACGGATCTTTATCGATGGACATGGGTACTCGTGGATTATTTCCAGTTGCTGTGCAAGTCGCGGTGTGGTTACACACTGATCGCAAGTAATCTCCGCAGCAACTATTTGTTTAATTTGGAGCGACTGGACGCATTGAAACTTGCGGGCTTCGGCTTCTGGTGCCGATCCACTTTCCTAGTAGTACAGAAGGGATAGGCTGGCTTAGAAGCTTAAATAAAACTGCGCCCGCTAAGGCGCTCATAGGCCTCAATATACTTAGCGGAAGTTTGGGTAATCACTGCAGGTGGAAGCGCCGGAGGTGGGCTGTTGCGATCCCAGTCGCTGGCGAGCAACCACTGCCTCACGAATTGTTTATCGAACGAAGGCTGACTTTGGCCCGGTTGGAACTGGTCAACTGGCCAGAATCGCGAACTATCTGGCGTCAAGACTTCGTCGATCAGGATCAACCGCTCGTCAAAAAATCCCCATTCGAATTTAGTATCTGCAATGATCAGGCCGCAGCCGGTCGCATATTGGCTTGCCTGCCGATAGACCACCAAGCTCAGTTCACGCAGCTTGGAGGCGGTTTCAAATCCAATGCTGTCCGCCATGAATTCGAAACTGACATTTTCGTCGTGTCCGGTTTCGGCCTTTGTAGCGGGTGTAAAAATGGGTTCGGGCAACCGATCACATTGCTTCAAACCTGCTGGCAGCCAAACTCCGCAAATTTTCCCGGATCGTTGGTACTCGTTCCAGCCCGAGCCCTCAAGGTAGCCGCGAACCACGCACTCAAACGGAACCACCTGTGCCTTGCGGACCACCATGCTGCGACCAGCCAGTAAGTCATGATCGGCGGGCGAAATCTCCGGCAGGTCAGGCAGATCGACCGACAACAAGTGATGTTCGACCGGTAATCGTTCGAACCAAAACTGGCTGAGACGCGTCAAGACGCGACCTTTGTGGGGAATCCCCGTCGGTAAAACCCAATCAAACGCGCTGATCCGATCGGTGCTGACAATTAAATAAGTATCCCCCAGATCGTAGATATCACGAACCTTTCCCTGGCGTTTGGGAAATGGCAGACTCGTTTGGGTGACGGTTGGCGGAAGCGTCAATGTTTGTCTCTCAAATGACTAAATGAGCGGATTGCATTAAAGGTTGAGGAAAATTTCTACTCGGCAGTAGGTTCGGCCTCTTGGTGGGACAGGTTACAAAACGACAAACTCTGCGGGCAAACAAGCTTAAGTGCAGCGAATTAGCGGCCTAGCTTGCGAAGCGGGTGTGCAGATCCCTAATATTCAGCACCTGTTCAGTAAGTTACGCAGGTTTCCTTCTCTAATGGCCATCGATTAGTATCAAATCTACGCGACATCGCTAAAATTGCTGTTTTTTCAAACCGTACTTCGTCAACTGGTTCCAATTCGGCCAAAACGCTGGATGTTGCCACGTTGCCGTTCGAAAGCCGACCTTTATGGGTGACCTTCGATTCAGGGTTGCTAACGCTGATGCCATCGACCCACGGGTTTGGAAAACCGCTTACATTTCCGGAATGGAAGGGATTCCCTGGTATTGCCACCGGCATCTGGAAGGTGACCAGTTTAGCATCGGTCGCGATATTGAGGAGTCTGGCAAGCTGAACATTGTCTGGCCGACAAAAGGCCTGGGCAATCTCTGCTTGTCGACCACCAGCTTGAGAGTCGTAGAGTCTGCTTACTCTCTGTTGATCGAACTGGCGCGCGGGACTGTCTACCGGATGAAAAATCAGTGTGCCGAATGGCAGCGCATCGGACTCCGATTACCGACCGATTTTTTTCCAATCGCTGAGAAGGCATTGAACGAGTTCCTCAAAGCGGTCACTACCCGGGACGAGTCCTTACAAGATAAATTCGCCCAAGCCGCCATTGACGACGCAGTGGATGCTGGGGTCATTTTGTGTGACGCCTTCAGTTCCCAGGTGCTGGAGATTCGGCAGCAAAACGAGGGGCGCTTCTCAACCTTGCTGGGCTGTCGGATTGAACCCGATTCTTCGCTTGGAAATATGGGTGGAACAATCAAATCCGCTTTCAATTTAATTTCGGTCAGCGCTGACTTGAATTCGGTCGAAACCTCCTCTGGCCGGCGCGACTATACCAGGTTTGATCAGCAAATCGCCTGGGCCCAAGAAAATGGGCTGCGTGTTTGCGGGGGACCGCTAGTGGATTTCCGCACCGGTGGGCTACCCCGCTGGATGGTGATGTTGAACGAGGGTTTTGAGAATGTGCTCCAAGCGGTCTGCCAACATGCACAGGAGACCGTCGAGCGGTATCGTGGCAAAGTGCATTTGTGGAATTGTGGGGCGGGAATCAATTCGCCGGGTGAAATGCGTTGGTCGGATGAGGAAGTGTTGCGGATGTCCGTGGCGCTCATCGAAACGGTGCGTCGGGCCGACGAACGTACGCCCGTTCTCCTGACTATTGATCAGCCATGGAGCGAGTATTTGGGCGATGTACGTGATGGCATCTCACCACTGCATTTCGCTGATGCCCTTATTCGCGCAGATTTAGGGCTCAGTGGCCTCGGCTTGCAACTGAACTTGGACGTCTGGCCCGAAGGTACATTGCCTCGAGATCCCCTTGAGATCAGCCGCCTGGTCGATCGCTGGGGATTGCTAGGATTGCCGCTCATGATAGTACTGACTCATCCTACTTCCATCAGCCACATCGCAACGACTGACGCAGTCCGCAGTGTTTCGAGCTGGGCGCCGGCGACCAATCCGCCTCCGGCAGGCTTGAAAGCGGACAGTTTGCTGCGGATGTTGATCGCCAAGCCGACGGTCCACGCCGTTATCTGGGATCAGTTGAGTGACCAATCCCCTGGCGGCTTCGCAAACGCTGGTATGTGGGATTACCAAGGGAAAGCCAAATCCTTGCTCACAACTGCCGCAAAGCTCAAACAAAACTACTTGCATTAATTTACACTGTTGGGATCTCACCAAGCTTTTGAAGAGCTGCAACATCGCTTTTTTGAAAGTTCCCGATATTTGCCGTGCCTTATTTTGACGGCACCGGTTACCAGGAATCTTGGTCTCAATCCTGCCTATTTACCCACCCTTTCCGGAGCATTAATATGCCAAAACTCACCGCTTCACTCGCCGCCTTGAAGGGACTGGCCAACCCCGGCTACTCGCGCCGCACCTTCCTAGCCACCACCGCGGCTCTGGCGACTTTTGCTGCTTGGCCTCATTCCGCTCGGGCAGTCGCGATCCAGCATACGACGAAGCCACGCCGCTTGCTCAAGACGTTAAAAATTGGCATGGTCAAGATTCCTGGCGATTTGACCGCCAAGTTTGCCGGGGTGAAAGCGGCAGGCTACGACGGCATCGAATTGAACAGCCCTGGAATTGATGTCGATGCGACCAAGCAAGCTATCGCGGCGACAGGCTTGCCGGTAGACGGCAGCGTCTGTTCATCGCATTGGGAAGTTCGCCATACAAGTCCTGACGCGGCGACCCGCGCCAAAGCGTTGGAGGATCTTAAGACCGCCTTGGTCCAAACACACGCAGTCGGGGGACACACCGTCTTGCTGGTGGTTGGAAAAGGAGAAGATGGACCCGAATCAGAAATCTGGCCGCGTTCCGTCGAGAATATTCGTCAAGCGCTGCCGCTGGCCGCGGAACTTGGGATGACGATTGCAATTGAAAACGTCTGGAATCAGTTCCTTTACGAACACGACGGCCCCAACAACCAATCCGCGGATAGGTTCGTGAAATATGTCGACGAATTCAATTCACCTTGGGTGGGGATGCAGTTCGATATCGGCAACCACTGGAAATATGGGAATCCGGCCGAGTGGATTCGCGCCCTGGGCAAACGCGTCGTCAAACTCGATATCAAGGGTTTTGCGAGGGCAAACAATCAGTGGGCGGATATTACCAAAGACGATATTCCCTGGGCCGACGTCCGCCAAGCACTCGACGATATCTCCTTCCACGGCTGGGTCGCAGCGGAAGTTGGCGGCGGGGACGGCGAGCGTCTACAGACAGTGGCCAAGCAGATCGACGACGCACTTAACATTGGCTAGTGCGGCGTCCAGCTCACGGGAACGAATTTTTTAAAACTAGTTCCACTGTCCCAATCTCGGGCTCCTGTCCCCAGCCAGCTCGTCTGGCTGGTTAATAAGATCTTCATGTAAGAAGCGTACTCGAAAAACTCTCTCCCAAATCCCGCATGCTGCCGCCGACGGCGGCACCAAGCGGGATTTGGGAGAAGAGCGTGGCTTGCCTTTTCGCGTCAGATCCCCTTCACCTATGGCACGAGGCCATAGGGGTCAAATATGGGACAGCCGAACTAGGCTGCTTCTTCCATCATCTTCTTGCGAACCTTCACCAGCAACTGCTTGGTGGCTTTGATTCCCGCGTATTCGTCAAGCGTACTACCTTCGTATTCGATGCCTACCCAACTGCGGTAGCCTGCATCGGTGACGATCTTCATCATCTTGTAGTAATCTGTCTTGGTTTCGTTACCTTCGGCGTCAAAGTCATGCGACTTGGCGCTGACCGACTTGGCGTACGGCATGGTTTCGGTGACACCTTGGTAACGATCGTAGTCGTGGAAATTGCCGAAGTCCGGCAAGGTGCCGCAATTCTTCAATCCAACTGAGGCAATCGTTTCGGCTAACCACTTACCGTTGGAGCTCAAACCACCGTGGTTCTCGACAATGACGTTGATCGAGTGCTGAGCGGCGAACTCGCTAAGGCGGCGTAAACCATCAGCAGCCAGTTTTTTCGCTTCTTCGTAATCCTTGGTTGATTGTGCATTAACGCGAATCGAGTGGCAGCCTAGGAACTTCGCAGCTTCTACCCACTGGTAATGATTCTCAATCGCCGTTTTTCGCTTGGCTTCGTCTGCATCACCCAAGGCACCTTCGCCGTCGATCATGATCAATACCGCCTTCACCGCCAAATCATCATGGCGCTGCTTGAGATCGGCGAGATATTTTTGGTCCTTCGCTTTGTCCTTGAAAAATTGGTTGACGTATTCAACCGCGCTAATTTTGAATTCTTCCTTGGCAGTCTTGGCAAAATCCAAGTTATCGAGTTTGCCCGCGAAAATCGTTTTGTGCAACGACCACTCGGCGAGCGAAATCTTAAAAGGCATCTTCTTGCCTTGTGCGCCAGACTTTTTCTTGGCGGGTTGCGTAGCAGATTCTTGTCCGAGCGCGAATGGATTTGCCAGGGCCGCAGTGGCTCCGAGGGCAGCGGACAGATGCAGAAATTGGCGACGTGCTAAGGCATTACTCATGGCGGGTTCCTAAGGGAGATAGGCGCAAGAGGGCAAAACAAACGACGACCGGCAAGTTCTGCGGCCGCTCGAAACTGGCTTTACAAAGGAAGCAACTGAGGCCACGCGGGAGCGTTCGTCCTCTGACTTCGTCTGAGCTATGATATTCCCGACTTGGTGGTTTCGCAATTAACTTCGAGCCGCATCGCGAGCAAGTTCCAAATCGTGATCCACCATTTGACAGACCATGTCTTCGAAACTGGTACTTGGTTTCCAGTCGATCATAGCGGCGGCCCGCGTCGGATCCCCGACCAGCCGAGTCGGATCAGCCTTGCGCAAGAACCGCGAATCTGTTTCGACATGATCTCGCCAGTTCAATCCAACATGGGAGAACGCAGTTTCCAGCCAATCGCTTACGCGGTGCAGTTGACCTGTCGCCAGCACCAAGTCGCAAGGCTCGTCCATGGTCATCATCCGCTGGAATGCATCCACATAATCGGCCGCCCAGCCCCAGTCTCGCTGGCCATCCACGTTACCCAGCATCACTTTGGCTTGGTTGCCAGCTTTGATTTCGGCTGCTGCGCGGGTGATCTTCCGAGTTACAAACGATTCGCCGCGGCGCGGTGATTCGTGGTTAAAGCAAATGGCGTTGCAGGCAAAAATGCCAAAGCTCTCACGATAAACACGCACCATATTGGTGGCAAACGCCTTGGCAACACCATAGGGAGTAATAGGGCTGATCGGTGTCAACTCGTTTTGCGGTTGCTGCTGCGGCTGACCAAAAATCTCGCTGCTGCTCGTATGCAAGAACTTAGGCAATGGATTGAGATCGCGCACAATCTCCAACAAACGCAATGTACCCATGGCGGTAAATTCGCAAGTTGATTCCGGGATCTCGAAACTTGCTCCCACATGGCTCTGTCCGGCCAAGTGATAAATCTCGTCGGGCTGGATTTTATTCAGTAGTCGGCGGATCGTGGTAATGTCATCCAAATCGGCGTAATGTAGGAACAGCCGTTGGTTGTACAGCTTTTTATCGCCGGTGAGATGATCTAGCCGCAAGCGCACCGTTGAGCTGCTGCGACGGACGATCCCGTGCACCTGATACCCTCGGGTGATAAGTAACTCCGCTAGATAGCTACCATCCTGCCCTGTGACCCCTGTAATCAGGGCCTTTTTTTCGACTTGCGTCATTCGAATATCAGTGCCAGTTCGTTGCTGAACATCTAAGTTAGGGACCATCCGTAAATAAGTTGCAGTTTTAGCGGAAGGGCGCAAGCCCTCCGGTGCCGAGAAACCGGAGGGCTCGCGCCCTTCCGCTAACTTTGAATTGCGAAGTTTAATTGCGGACGGAGCCTTACGTCTCGCAGCGTGAATTTACGATGATGATGTGCAACACATTTCATCGCGCCACCCGGCTCGCATCCACTTCCACTATTCGGATGACTCCGCGGGGGGCACATCCTTGTTGGACGTTGACGGCGACAGCGGAGCTTGAAGTTCGGCGGTCGGCTCTTCGGTCCTTTTGTGTTCGTAGAACTGCAACAGGTCAGAGAATGACCGCAACGGCTCGACGCCTTTTTGCATTTCCTCGGTGATCGGTGCTTTAGGTTTCTTGCTGGTGACGATGATTGGTTGGCTTGTTCGCTCGCGCGAACCACGGCCACTCGGACGCTGCCCACGACCACCTCCAGCATGCTGCCCGCGGCCACGATCGCCACCGCCACTGCGGCCGCCGCCCCCGGATCCAGTTCCCTGTCCGGCGGGCTGTACACTTCGCTGCCCCTGACCGCCTCGCTGCGAACCCTGTCCGGCACGTTGACCCTGCCCTTGATGTTGTCCGCCCTGGCCGGTGCTATCTCCTTGGTACTGACCGCGCTGGCCACCACGTTCGTTCCGCCCCCGCGGTTCCGAAGCACCCCGTTCTTCGGCCCGCTGCGCTTCGGCGGCCGCGACTGCCTCGCGCTGCGCTGGCGAAATAGCTGTCATGGCCACGCGTCTCTTTTTGGTATCCACTGAAACCACCCACGCCTGCAGCAGATCACCTACCTGAACACACTGATGAGGATCTTCGACATAACTGGAGGACAAGCGGCTGATGTGGACCAAGCCACTACACTCTGGTCCCAGTTCTACAAAGGCTCCAAAGTCGGCCACACCAACGACCACCGCCCACAAACTCATACCGGGCTGGAGATTTTCCAATGTCGGCATGGATTGGAGCAGCGGCACAGGTGTCCGAGCCAGTCGGCTGTCGCGAAACGGATCCTGCAAGCAGGCTGCAATCCAACGTAATTTCTCTCGTCCCACCTGCCAGCCACGAGCTAGTTTTTCAACATCGATCGAAGAAGTCGACGCAGGCGCGGCCAATACATCTTCGGGATATTCCGGCGTCACTGTTGGCAGCACCGCTGCGAGAACTGACGATTCACTGGCCGCTGCTTCCGCGGACGGGTCCTGCCCTTCCACTTGTGCTTCCAACTCCGCGCTGTCGGCCTCAGATCGCGCCTCGACTGTCTCCTCTACGGATGCCACTCGCGGCGTCTCCGCGGGTGTCTCGCTAGGCTCACCCGCTGCCGAGTCAGTGACCTCTGTCGCCGCGGTATCGGGCGTGGTCTCCAGCGTGGCCTCGCCAGCAGCACCGCTCTCGGGTGCCACCTGCGACCCTTGTCCCGCATCCGGCTCGTGCGCACCAACACTGGCCGCTGCTTTAACCACTGCCGCGGACGTCAATGAGGTGGTTGCCACCGTCGGCTTGACCCAACCGGCTGGCGCTGGCGGCGGTTGCAAAAGCTCCGAATTTTGAATCAACCGCTCGGCCAGTCGGTAATCATCGGGATGGACCCCGGTAGCATCTAACGTGTTGGGGCTATTGAATATGCGCAGATAGCCAATCGCCTGACGCCAGCCTGCTTCTGGCCAGTCGGCCATTTCTCGCAACAGCTCTT
>JBBQRC010000137.1:0-9526 GCA_038215215.1 Pirellulales bacterium | reverse complement strand
CATGTTGGGCGGCGGAGTCGCAACTTTGGGTTGTATCGCGATCGCGCCGTTCTGGCTTTATGCTGCGGCTAAAATTGGCCAGGAACGCCGTAGGAAGAAGTAATTCAGGCGGTGGCTCGCAAGGCGGAACGAACGGCGTGTGGGCCGTGACGGCGCCCAACGCCTGCAGGCTTGGCGGTGAAACGGTAAAATCAACAACTGAGCATGCTTAGCGGCGTAGCATGGCGCGCTCGGGTGCGTCGCGTTGCCCGACTAATCGGACCGGAAAACGATGAAATTTATCAAATCAAAATCCTTTCGCTTGAATGTAGCGTGGGCAAAGATTATTGTCGAAAGGTCTCCAAATTCTTGCCCAATCTCGGAGCCCTCAGCATGGGAACTCAACAAGACAAACTTCGTGCCATCTATCTTTCTGGAACGGTACAATTTCCGCCGAAATTCCCAGAGATGGCTGTGGTGACCTACAAGACTACAGCGGCGACAGATACTGGCTGGTCATTATTACAGGTTGTCGTTGAACAACGTATTTCCCCGAAGGTGCTGATCACACGCACGTTTTTTGTTGAAGATGTGTCGGCCATCTTCTATCCGCACGCGGCGGCCGTCGCGAAACGAGAACTCTGTGACTTCTCAAACGGTACGTGGTTTGTCGGTGAGGACGTCAATCGCGAGGCGGAACGCAACACCGATGATCCGGTGCAGGCAATTGTATTCGTCCGAGAAAATGCCAAATCGCTACTCGAAGTCGAAGCGGGACTAACGGCTGCAGAAAGCGCTGAATATTATCCTCCACTACCCACCGATCGCTCGCAGAATCATTATCGATTTAAGGGTGATGGCGATATGGCGGGCTGCCCCATCGGCGGTTTCTAGGTGCGTGTCGCGGGGAGAGCGAAAGCCAGCTTGATTTTGACAATTGTGTTCCTAATTACCTGCAGCGCTGGCAGGCTTGGCACATTGAGTAGTGGGTGATTCTGACAGTCACGAGAAACTTTACGGATCAATCACCGTGAATTTACCGGTAGTGGATGTGGTGGTGCTGACACGCGATCGCGGCCAAGTGCGACCCGAGGTGTTGCGCAGTTTGCAGCAGCAGCGCGGCGTGCGATCGCAGCTACATCGAATCGTTGGCAGCCCTTTGGCGACAGACGTCGGACGATGGCAAACCATTGCGCGAGCGAGGAATCAAGCCATCGCCTGTACACAGGCACCTTGGGTCATGTTTGTCGATGACGACGTGGAACTGGCAGAAGATTGCGTAGCGCGGCTACAGCACGGCTTAAGTGTGAGGCATGATTACGGTGCGTTGGCCGCCGATTACCTCAATGAGCGTCAGTCCGCGGGTCGCACGCCGCACGTCGCCATGGGCGCCACGATGTTTCGGCGACATGTACTTGAACGCATTCGTTTTCGCTGGGAGCAAGACAAGTGCGAATGTCTGTGCTGTTGTGAAGACTTACGTCGAGCTGGAGTTCGGATCGACTATATGGCTGGCGCGGGCGCACGCCATCTTCCGACGCGAGACAAAGTGGAGGCTGCTGTCGCGGGGTGTAGGAATTTGCAAGCGGTCGCCAATTCCCAGTGCTCTCCGGCAGCCAAAGTTCTGGGCTCTCCGGCAGCCAAAGTCCTGGGCTTGCCCGCAGCCAAAGTCCTGGCTGCCTTCGATCGCCGTGACATCTTGCGATTCCGTGACGTCTTTCTCCGCTCGTTACGTGGCAGTGGTAACCAAGAAGAAGTCGTGGTGGTGGGCTATGGGTTGTACCCGAGTGAGCAGCGTATGTTGGCTTCGCTACCCAACGTTTCATACCATCATCGGATTGTTAATGGTCAGATGGCCCCTGTGCGACGACTGAGCGACTTCGATCAGATCACCTCGACCTTTGCCGCCAATACTCCGGTGGCCTATTGGGACGCCAGCGACGTTGTTTTCCAAGGTCGGCTCGAGCCGTTGTGGCAACTGACTCAGCGTTATCAAGACAAGCTGCTAGCCGTCCGTGAGCCCAATTGCTACCATACCAATTCAGCGACGATGGCTTGGTCACTTAGCATTAGCAATCCGCAGAAACGTCGTTTGGCCTATCGCTTGTTTACCACCAAGCCCTTTTTGAATAGTGGGTTTGCGGCGGGTTCTGCGGGTGCCATGACCAAGTATTTTCGGGAAGCCAAGCGACTGCGCAGCTCGGACGATTTGCGGGGGACTAGTGACTGGGGAGACCAATCGGCGCTCAATCTGTACTGCCATTCCGATGCTGCGCGTTGGCAGGAGATCTCGGAGAGTTGGAACTACTGTGTTCACGACCGTCAGCGCGACGAGGTGCAAGTGACTCCCGGCGGTCGCATTGTCTGCCGTAAAGAAACGCCGATTTATGTGGCGCACGGCAATGCAAGATCACTGGCGCAATTTGCACTTATTGGCGATTGAGTCGGAATAAAAAGGGGCTTGTGCGCAACAGGAAACTTTGTTGATAGACCGCTAAGGACGCAGACGTTTCGCCGAATAATTCGTTGGTTGCCAATTCCACGAAAGTGTGTCCCGGTTGAATGACGGTCGTGACGCCGCCGCAACTTGTCACATAGATCCGGTCTGCGGCGTAAGTCAGACTGGCAGCAAATTTACCGGATAACCGATGTTGCCAGTGCAGTGTGCCTGTGGCCGTATCCACACAGCTCAGAATGCCTTTGGACGAAATGAAATAAACTTCATCGCCTACGACCAACGGCGACGAAATCTCAGGAACCTGGCGCGAGTACTTCCAGAGAATGGCCGTGTCAGTCACATCGCCATTACCGCGAGTGTCGACCGCGACCAATTCTGGCGTGGTGAACCCCGTGCAGATAAAAACGCGGTCTCGATCAAAAACAGGAGTGGGTACTAAAGAATAGCCGCTGCCAACTTTTGCCCGCCACCATTCGCTGCCGTCGAGCGGGTTGTAGGAGACCAACCACTGGGCTGCAGCGGAGATCAATTGGTCGCGCCCGCCGGAGTTAACGATCAACGGGGTGCTGAAGGAGCGTCGCTGTGAATTGTCGGCCGCGGTGATCGCAGGACGAGGAACTTGCCATTTGGTCGCGCCCGTAAATTTGTCGATGGCGATAACATACTGTTGGTCGGCACCATCGCAAGCAAGGTATACACAATCGCCCCACAAAACGGGTGAGGCGCCGCCGCCGGTCAGTTCGTCGATGACCAATGTGCGTTTCCACAGTAGATTCCCAGTGGCACAGTCGAGGCAGGCGGTGCCTAGCGCTCCGAAATGGCAGATGATGCGCGTACCGTCCGTGACCGGTGTCGGCGAAGCGTAGCTATTCATCGAATGGACCGGTGGAGGGTCAGCGTGTTCGAACAGATCGATCCGCTGCAGTATCGCACCTGTGGCTGCATCCAGTTCAAGCACAAACAGTTTGACGGCAGCGTCGGCCACAATGTCGAGCGAACCGAATGGTAGATCGGCCAGTTTGCGAGCCTTGGCGTCCGCATCCAGGGCGACTTCCTCGGCTGAGGTGAGCCAAACACGATCGCCCACGACGATCGGCGACGACCAGCCTTTACCAGGGATAAACGTCTTCCAAGTGGGCTCTCGGAAGAAACCGCCCCACTGTAATGGAACGTCCTTTTCGGCGACGTGCCCAGCATGGGGACCGCGGAATTGCCACCACTCTTCGGCGCAGCCACTACGACCGTCATCGACGGCCAAAGCCAAACAAAGAATCACAATGCGGAAGTTGGCAGTCATCTCAAAACCAAAAAATCGGTGAGCAGAGTCTACGGGCTGGTGGATCAAAGCGGGAAGTACATGGGAGCGTCCCCATAACAGCATAGTTCATGCTCCGTGGATCAATCTCCCTGTTCGGATATTTGACTCTGTTCGGACAGCTTTGCGGACAACATGCCTTTTTGTTACGCCTGTGTGCTCAGTCCTTAGGCGGCCCTAGGCTCTTACGAAGCGACTGCAGGTGCAATATAGTGGTTGGTGCTAGCGATTTCGCGGCGCAGTCAGCAATTGACGCTAATGGCATGAATTGTGCTTATTCGACGTAGTCCGACATCCCTTACATTCCCGTGACACTGGGCAGCTCTTCTCATGCACAGATTTCTCTCTTCGAAAAAACCGCTAACTGCGATTGATACTCACCAAAAGGCTTTGGATGTTAATTTGGATTCCAGACGATATGGCACGTTTGCAGAAATCGGCGCCGGACAGGAGGTTGTGCGTTGGTTTTTCCGAGTTGGAGGGGGGGCGGGGACAATTGCAAAAAGTATGTCGGCTTACGACATGAAGGTGAGTGATGCCATCTATGGGCGAGCTTCGCGATATGTTTGCTGCGAGCGGTTGCAAGCCATGCTCGATTACGAGCACGCGTTGAATATTGATCGATTGCGCGAAGTGCGTGGTGACACGACCGCTTTCTTCGCATTTGCTGATACCGTCTCAGCGCGGAATTTTAAGGGAACCAATGAGTGTCACGGTTGGATGGGGATTAAATTTCAGGCACATCCGCGCGATGACGATAGCCAGATCATTATTCATGTACGCATGCTGGATGCGGAAGCGGCCTTGCAGCAAGAAGCTTTGGGGATCGTGGGTGTGAATTTAATTCACGGTGCGTTTGCATTTAGCCATGAGCCGGAAATTTTAGTCGATTCATTATTAGACGGTCTGTCGACCTCGCGCATTGAAATCGATATGATCGAGTTCAGCGGTATCGCTTTTCGCCATGTCGATAATCGGCTCATGAGTCTGAAGTTGGTCGAGTTGGGCTTGAGCGGCGCCGCGATGTTTGCCGCGAATGGCGAAGTGTTGCAACCTTCGGAATTTATTTATCGCAAACCGGTGCTGGTTGAACGCGGCAGCTTCCGCCCAGTCTGTAACGTAAACTTGGACATGTTGCGCTGCGCCCATGAAAAGTTTTCGCAACTTCCAAACGTGCAAGGTAAGGAAGTGGTGCAGGTCATGGAACTGACCATGAACAACCTCAGGGCTGAAGGCGAAATTGACCTGCGCGATTTTTTGGCGAGAGCGGACGTCATGTCTGCCTGCGGCATGCCGGTATTAATCTCTGACTACTTCGAATATTACCGATTGGCCGCCTATTTGTCCCGCTATACCAAGGAGAGCATTGCGATCACGTTGGGCGCCGGCAGTCTACTGGAGCTCTTTAATGAGAAATACTACACGGGGCTAGAAGGTGGAGTTCTCGAGTCGTTTGGTCGGCTGTTTAAGAACGATCTAAAAATTTACTGTTACCCGCTACTGGTACCCGAAACGGGTCAACTGATAACTGCAGATAATCTGGAAGTGAAGCCTGAGTTGCAAAAGTTGTACGGTTATCTGAAGGACCGCGGTGGAATTAACACGCTGGACAACTTTGATAGCAACTGCCTACGGATTTTCTCGCGTGAAGTGCTGAGAAAGATCAAGGAGGGGGACAGCAGTTGGGAATCTATGGTGCCGGTGTCGGTCGCTAACGTCATCAAGAGCAAAAATTACTTCGAATACCAGTCCGCTTAGGATCGTTCGATCATTAAGTGTCCACTTTCTATTAGCCGCTCGGCGTTAGCCGCGATTTTCAGCCACCGGAAGCCAACTAGTTGCGGAAGGTGAGACAGTTATTTATCGAGTGATACTTAGCTGGAGCGGTGCGGGGCACACTGGCCGCGTTGAGGTTTGCTTTGAGTGGGGCTACGCAGAAGCCTTGAAGTTTCATGTAGCAATAAAAGCTCGATGCGCCTGCGAGTGGGTATTGCGGTGAAGCGTTTCGGGGAAACGCGGCGTCGTGTCTCACGTGGGAGCAATTGGACTGGCATCGACAAAGCCTGCGACCGGCAGCACGAGTATTTTACCGTCTCCCATGCGACCGCTGCGCGACACCTCAAGCACTCGTTTGATGACCTCCTCCACCCGTTGATCCTCTACCCACATCGTGATCTCGACTTTGGGCAAAAACGCCAAGCCATATTCGCTATCGCTGTAGTCGGCCAAGTAGTTTTTCTGCCGACCGAAGCCTTTGACTTCGCGGACGGAAAGTGCTTCCAGGGGTGCCAGGCGAAGATTATCGAGCACACGTTCAGCCAGATAGGGCCTGACGATCGCGATGACTTGTTTCATGCTCATTAACCCCTGGCATTTACGCGGTGTGGATGGCGCGCTTGGAAACCGCCATGGCGGCTTCGTGCATCAATTCCGACAAGGTCGGATGCGCGTGGCAGCAACGTGCGATATCTTCACTGCTAGCTCCGAATTCGATGGCCGCGGTGGCTTCCGCAATCAAATCACCCGCACGCGCGCCAATGATATGAACACCCAGCACGCGGTCTGTCTTGGCATCCGCCAACACTTTGACACGCCCCTGTGTGTCACCTAAAGCCATCGCGCGTCCGCTGGCGCCATACGGACAAATACCTTTGATGTATTCGACACCCGCTTCCTTCAGTTGCTCTTCGGTCTTGCCGACCGTAGCAATTTCCGGATGCGTGTAGACGATGGCGGGAATCGCGTTGTAGTTCACATGGCTTTTCATCCCTGCAATACGCTCGACACAAACAATCCCCTCTTCGCTCGCTTTGTGCGCCAGCATGGCACCGCCAATCAAATCACCCACAGCATACAGACCCTGCACCGCAGTTTGAAAATTTTCATCCACGGGAATGAAACCACGTTTGTCGGTTTCAATACCTACGCCCTCTAGCCCCAAGTTGTCGGAACAAGGGACGCGGCCGGTCGATAGCAGCACGCGATCACATTCGATCGGTTCTGCCCCTTTGCATTTGACGATACATCGGCCATTTTCAACTTTGGCGCTCTCAACCCAGCTCTGCGTGCGAAATTGGATGCCTTGCTTTTCGAAAATGCGATGCGCGATCTGGCCGATTTCCAGGTCGAGTCCGGGGAGAATGCGTTCCATGGCCTCCAGTACAATGACCTCGCTTCCCAGTCGTTGCCAAACGCTGCCGAGCTCCAGGCCGATGTAGCCACCACCAATGACCACCAGCCGTTTGGGGACTTCGTGGAAGTTAAGCGCCATCGTGCTATCGCCGATCCGCTCGCCATCGACTTCGATGCCGCGCATCGTGGCGGGCCGACTTCCAGTGGCCAACAAAATATGCTTGGCCTGGATTGACAGCGGACCCTCGGGCAATTGAACCGATACCGTTTCCACACCTGTCAATTTACCGCGTCCGCGGTAGGCGGTGACCTTGTTTTTCTTCAGCAGCATGTCAATCCCGCCAGTCAACTGATTGACGATTTGATCCTTGCGTTTCATCATGGTCGCAAGATCGAGTTCGACGCCAGTCACTTTTACGCCGTGGGCCGCCACGCCGTGTTGCGCCTCGTGGAATAAATGGCTCGATTCCAGAAGCGCTTTGCTGGGTATGCAGCCAACGCGCAGGCAAGTTCCGCCGAACCGTTGGTTTTCGTCAATACAGGCAGTGTTAAAGCCAAGTTGAGCGGCTCGAATGGCCGCGACGTAGCCACCAGGACCTCCGCCCACCACGACGACATCATGCTGAACTTGATTCATGCGAAGCACTCTACTGGAAATAGCTGGTTTTATTGGACTTAAGTAAGGTTCCTAGGACCATGAAGCATACCGCTTCGAGCCCAAAAACCAAGCCGTCATGAGGAAGCAGCCTGGTTGGATTAGGCTTGTTGTGGAGGTGAGGGAATCGAAAACACGGCTGGATGGCAGCCAGTGATAAGCCAAAAAGTTCGCTTTTTTCCGAATTAATTTTCGGCCTTAGTCAATTGTGGTTGAGTCGACAATTTTTTGCCACTCAACGGAATGTAGAGTCGGCCTCGAATCGTGATATGCTATGGTCTGGGGCTTGCTGTTCGACCACGATGGCGATTCTAATTCACTTTGACGATATCGAGTCATCTCATGCGACGCACGTGCTACTTCTTATTAGTCTGTTGCTTGTTTTCTCAGGGAGTCCTGGGGAATGATTCGCAAATCGGCACGATGGAAGAGTTTCGCGAGACGATTCGCATCGTCGCGAAAGGAGTTGCCAAGGTGCTCAATTCGCGCCGCGAAGATGCGATCACGATTGGGACGTTTTCAGGGCCACCCAACCTTGGTACTGCGGCAGGTCCAGGGATAAAACAACTTTTCACCGAAGAATTGCGGTTGTTGAATATTCGCGTCGCCAAACTTGGCACTCCGCTCGGCCTTTCTGGCGAGTATCGGCTGTCGCGACCTCATCCCAATGCAGAAACAACACAAGTTCAATTGGAAGTAAAGCTGACCGACGACAGCGGACAATCCGTGGCCGATTTGGCTTCCATGCTGGAGCTCCCCGAGTTTAGAACGATCGTGGTCGAGGAAGACGAGATCGACAAAGGTAAAGCGATCATCGATACGTTCAGCTCACCCGAGTCCACTGCGTTGACGATGGGATTAACCGTTGATTTTGATGCGATTTACCACCGACGTTACGGCGGAAATTTCAATCCGGATCCTATTGATGTCATCAAAGAGGCGACCAGCCAGCCGACAGCCGTGGTACTGAACGGTAATGAGCTCCGCGCCAGTCGCACCAGTGCGTACGGCTTGCAAGTGTTGGTCAATGGAGCGGCTCGGGCCATCAAAATCGAGGATGGCCGACCGTTTGTCGCGATCGCCAAAGGTGAGACCTTCAAATTACGTGTCAACAATCGAACACCTTTGACAATGTCGACCGTGTTGACGCTTGACGGCATCAACTCGTTTGCATTTTCGGAGATTAGGAAAGACGACGGCAAATCGAAATACACGCAGTGGATAGTGTCACCGCAGCAAGTTGCAGAGGTCGCGGGTTGGCACATCAATAATTCATCGGCCCGCGAATTCAAAGTTACAGATTTCTCCGAGAGTGCTGCCGCTCTGATATCCTCTGAAGGATCGCTGGGGACGATCACCGCCGTCATTCGCGCCGCGTGGCGACGCAGTGAGACGCCACCAAAAGATGAAATTATGGCGCCCGGAGCGGCTGCTGGCGCGGTGGGTGCGATCGGCTTTGGCGATGATGTCGTACAGCGCGTCAATGAAGACGCTCAGGCTCGAGAATTTGGTCGCGTGCGTTCGATTCTTACCGTCCGTTACGAAAAATCTGAGTAATCTCCTATCAGCGACCGATTTCATGCGTTTCCTTTCCTTGGTTTTACTCGTTCTCCACTGCGCGTCACCGACCTGCGGCTTGGCGAACCAATTACCAGACGAGATTGCCAAGGTTAACACTCGCGGTTTTGAACTGGCGCGAAAATACTGTAGTCGTTGTCATGGAGAAGGGAGCAGTCAAGGTAACGCCCAGTTTTCGCTGATCGACCCCGAGTCCATGCTCCGCTTGGGGTACGTGATCCTTAGTCAGCCTGACGATTCCCCCGTTTGGCAGCGTTTGCAAGAGCGCGAGATGCCGCCACCCGGGGAATTGCAGCCGAGCGACGAAGAACGAATTGAGCTCAAAGAATGGATCCGGTTGGGTGCTGGCAAGCCAAGTCGCCCGCAACGGGCGTTTCGTTCCGAGTTACAAACGCTGATCTCACTTCGC
>JBBQRC010000136.1:0-9562 GCA_038215215.1 Pirellulales bacterium | reverse complement strand
TGAACGTTTTCGCTCCACTGACTGAGGACGCTTTGCCCGAGCAAAACGAAGCCAAACGAGACGAGGTAATTGGCCAGATTGTTGCCGATCAAGACGGTGGCCACCACGATGCTCGGACGGTTGAGAAGCCACAGCACAGCCCGGGCTATCCAACTTCCAGCCTTGGCATCTAGGGCTAAGCGGACGCGTGTGACTCGGTAAAAACCGGTTTCGCTACCGCTGAAAAAAGCCGAGAGCGCGAGTCCAACAATAAGAATGATGGAAATTAGCATTGCTTAGGACTCTCCGTTGGCAGGTTGACCAACTGTCAAGCGCACGAGAATTTCGCCGCGGCGTCCGGTCTCAATTACAGCAATGTCAATATCATCGATCACACATCGGTCCCCAGGCTCCGCCAAGCGTTTGAGTGATTCTTGCAGCACGCCGCCGATGGTCAAATTCTTAGTATCGCTTAGGCGTTTTCCAATCACGCGTTCCAGTCGTCGCAGGCTGGTCATGCCTGTGGCAATCCACACATCCGGTGATTCTTGGTGAATGTCGCCGCGCGCTAATTCGCGATGTGCGGGCACACTGTCGAGTTGCAGAATGGCCTCGAAAATATCCTCCCAGGTCAAAATGCCAATCGTCTCACCGAACTCGTTTACCACGACAGCAACGCGGCGATCTGCGTCACGCAATTTGCGTAGCGTTTCGGCAATGTTGGAGCACCAAGGGACAATAATCAGCGATTTTTTGAGCTTTGACAAATCAACACTGGTTTTTGGCAAAATAGCCGTGAGGTCGATGGCTGCAACTAAATCTTTACCTTTTTTATCCGCCACGAGCATGTAGCGACTGGGTGGCAGTTCGCCGCCCAATTGATCCAGACTGAGCGGCGGGATAAAGGAGCGAAACTGGGTGCGCGGTCGCATCCACTCTTCGACCCGGATATCGCGCAATTGCACCACGTTGCGCAGCACTTGTCGCTCTTGCTCGAACAACTGCGCTCCATCACTGGATAGCTCGATCGCCCGTTCCAAATCGGAAGTCTCTAGGTACGGTTCTGGTTTGAATCCGGGCCAAATAATGCGCCGGGAAACTTCGTTCACGAACCGCATGGTCGGTAAAATTCCATCCAACATGCGAACGGCTAACGACAGTGGCAAGGCCACCACACTCGATAAGAGCTTGGGACGCAAGACTGCCAAGCTCTTCGGGAGAAATTCGCCGACGAGAATCAGCAGCATTAGGCAGGTAAAGGCAAATCCGGCAGCCGTGGAGGTCGCACGTGGCTCTTCCAGGGCGGCTTCCAAACGCAGGGAACATCGTGAGACCAAGGAAAAGAAAGAGATGTTCGTGGCTAAGTTCCAGAACAGCACCCCCATCAGCAAGCGTTCGGGTTTCTCCAGCAGTGCGGACGCAGCGCGTTCCGCTGCCGAGCCTTTGGACATTTCCCGCCGCTGCGAGAGATTTAGCGAAAAGAAGGCAGCTTCACTTCCCGAGAAAAACGCACTCACCAACATCAGTATGATCATGCCCGGCAACAATGGCCCCACGGCGGACCAAATTTCAAGCATAAGTGCTTTGCCTCAAAAGCGGGTGCAATGTCAAACTCAGCGAGAGCTTCCTAGTTTCGGCCGTCACTCGCGGCTCGGCTAATCATCCTCGACCGTCCGCGACTTGCCTAACGCAAAATCGAATTCGCTGAGGGCTGGAATAATCATTGCCAGCGTAGCGAATCCGTACGCAGTGACAACCACAGAGAAAACAGTCAGCTCTTGGTCACGTAGGATAAAGCTGGTGATGGCGAAGAAAGTTAAAAACGGTAATCCAAACGCGGCCAGCGAAATGGCTGGACTCGGATTACGACTGCCCAAGGCCACAAATAAGCCTGTTCCACCTCCCAAAATGATCGCCAGAAACGGAGGCAATTGTCGCGCAAATGAGCCGCGGAAACTCATCATGATCATCATACAAGTCACAATGCCAAGGAATAGAAAGAACAAGGTCCCCAGGCTCGTGCCAATAGCCGTCCGCGACTGACTGTAAATCATGCCACAGTGAATCCCTAACATGGCCGAAAATACGTCCATGACCACTAGGCAGCCGAGCGTGAAAGCGAGATTTTCCGTATCGATGCCCCCCTGCCACCACAAGTAGCCCACCAATGCGCAAGGCAAAACCACCATTTCCTTGGTGACAAACAGGACCCCGACCAATTTCCCGAATAAAAATTGGGCGGGGGTGATCTGCGTTGCCAATATGAGATCCAGTGCTTGGGCATCGCGTTCGTTGGTAATGGAATTGACTGCAAGGGCGTTAATCATCACTAGGGAAATACAGAAAAAAGGTGCCAAGATGCGAGCGGAGACCGGTACAAGTTCATCTGATAGGCGACTGCGCTGGAGTGCCAAGCCTGAAGAAACGGACCAATACAAGGCTCCGACGGCGGCGGCAAACAAGAGCAGATAAGCGACGCGTATGATTAGCAACTTGCGTCCATACGCCCAAGTTCGCATTTCCCGCCAAAGAACTGGATTGTTCCACATCGTTCGCGGCGCTCGAACTTTCCAAGACCGCTGTTCCACCACTTTGGGAACGTTGGGGGACTGCATCGCATCGTAGACTTCATCGGGCTCCGGTGCTTGGGGGCGAACCTGCTGCGAAGGATTCCAGATGCGTAGTCTCACGATGGCAATCACGCACCATAAACTGCCTACCGCCAATCCGATGAGGCAATAGAGCACAGCGGCACCACCGGGCACAACATTCCAGGTCGACTGATTAATGGGCTGGCAGACACTCCACAACGCCCGCAGCGGACTGAGCACTTCGGCCCAAACGGGCGACACCTGCTCAACGGTTCCAAACGCGATGGCTTCACAAGCAACCAACCAGCCTGCGATGGCCAATAAGGTAATCGCCAAAGTCTGAAACGTCTTTTCTCGCCAAAAAGCTACTGCATTGGCCAAGGCAGCGGTCCAGTAGGACGAGACGAGTACCACCGCGGTGGCGATCAAGACTTGCGCCACACTGACTCCACCCAGAAGGGTAATCAGCAGCAGAAGTGGCAAAGCGGCCAGTACCAGATTGCCAATGCCAATCAAACTAGAGGCCAGTTTCCCCAGCACAATTTCTGAGCTACTTAGTCTGGTCAGGAGCAGCAAGATGAGCGTGCGACGATCTTTCTCTTGGCTGACCGTGCTGGCCGCAGCGACTGCGCCCAAAAACATGGTCACAATCAGTTCCAGTGGCAGAATAATTTGAAAGACCAACGAGCCGAACCGCGCTAGGTCTCCCAAGTTGCGAACCTGCTGGATACCCGCAATCAGTGCCCAGGCAGTGCAAACTAGACTGAACAACACGACGACAAAGGTGACGCGTTGAAGATAAAAGCGAATTTTGCGTGGTGCGACGAGCCACTCACGCGCGAGAATTGGACCAAACATGAGGACTTAGGATTTACGTGAAATGGCCAGGAAAATACGAATACTCCGATTGTAGCAACTCGAACGACGAGACCCGCTTGGCTGGCGGAAAATTTAAGCCGCACCACTCTGCCTTGGTCAGCATATCGAGCTAACTTTACTTGACTGGCAGCGTCAATTGGGCAGGGCAGAAGAACTTATCAAAATCAATTTACGCAGCGACATTCCAACCTAAATCGTGATTGGTAGACGATCGCAGCCGTGCCAAAACGACTTGAAATTCAGGAACTGGGAACATGATCAAGTGGTACTTAACAACCGCGATTCCACGCTTCGTAGCCACTGAAGACGGTCCTACGGCAGTCGAATATGCGGTCATTATCGCCCTGATTATAGTCACCTGTATAAGTTCAGTAAGTGCTTTGGCAACCGCTACCCGCGGAAGTTTGGACGCGTCCAGCAATGCGATCCAATCTGTTTTGTAGATCCTGAGTGTGGCGGCGATACGTTACTGGAAATTCGGATGGCCCTAAGAGAGCAAGTTTGGATCGATCAGCGAGTGCAGGGTGCCCTCATTGGTCGCGTGATCCTGTACTGGTTAACCGGTGTGCTCTACGTCGTGGTGGGCGTCACTTGCTTTCAGTACAACCAAAATCCTAGCTGGCCGCTGGCCGAACATGTCTATGAGTTGTTTGGGCAACTCTGGCCGTGGATGCCCACCGCCATTTTGCTCTTGCCGTTAGCCATTTATGATTTGATCCGACTAAGCAATCTATTTGTTGGCCCGGTCCACCGCTTGCGACGGCACTTTATCGCGCTCCACAAAGATATTTCCTCCCCTCCGCTGAATTTTCGCGAAGATGACTATTGGTCTGACCTGACGGTGCCTGTCAACGACTTGCAAGCAGAGATACTTCGCCTACATACGTTCGTCGTAGAGTTACAACAGTCTAATATGAGGCTGACGTCTGAAAATTCGGAGCTAAGGTTGCGCTACTCCGTGGTTCCCCAGCCGGTGTTGGACCTAGGTCCAGTTGAGCCGCAGCCTCCCACAACTGCTTTGGTGGGTTAGACTGTTTAGCCAGCGTGCGGGCCAAACCTCAATCAAACGGCTCCGCTTCGTTTGCCAGGCTGTCGAGCATGCTTTGTAGGCGAATGCGAAGTTGCACCATGAGAGGATCCTCTTGATCCTTGGGTGCCTTGTCCACGCTGATGACGATCGCCTCATCGATCTGAATGATCGCATGCAGCGGCGAATGAATGCGAGCTCGATCCGTAAGGTCCTCTTCCAGTCGTTCAACTGTTTCCAAAACGCGCGTGACGGTGGTTGGTCGATGTGTGTAATCTCTGGGGTACGAGGCAACTTGCTGTGCCAGGTAAAGCCGTGCAAGGCTTTGCCAAATCCTGTCTCGCGCCGCCGGACTAATGTCGCCAGCGGTCAAATTGGGAACCATTTTGGCTCGCAACTGTTTAATTCGTGGTATCAGCGCGCCGTGTTGAATGCTCCCGAGCAATTCCAACTCCAACGGACCAAGCAGATGGTCGATCAGTCGTGATTGGCGCTCGGCCGTGGTGCCTTGTTGCGGGTTACCCAGGTACTCGATTTCTTTCAGAGTGAGCAAGGCAGTGGCCACGCGTTGCACCCGCTCAATAAGTTGCAGGTTTCGTGTCGGGCTCCAGGTCAATCGTTGCTCGATCGAATTCAAGACTGGCTCAACCGTTTTTTTTAAATCACCCTGGAATAAGTACTTGATGGCAACGGGATGAATGACGACTTGGCCGCCATCCTCTTTGGCCCGCCGACGAGCAGCAGCACGGGCCATGAATGCCACCCCTTCCAGCAAAGGCTGCAGCACGTCGTTGGTACGAAAAACGGTTCCCTCGGGAAACACAACCAACGGTCGCACCGCCTTGACGAGCACACTGATGGCGGTATCGAGCGACTGGCGGTCGAGCCCTTCACGATAAACGCTGAAGGCACCCATCATGCGAATCGCGAAGGCGTTAAACTTACCCTGATTGAATAGGTGCCAACTGGCCATCGCGAACAAATGCGTATCGATTTCACGCGCTACCCAGCCCATGGCTAAGGGATCTGCGTACCGACAATGGTTTGGCGCTAGCAGCACACCGCGCTTCTGACGCAATGATTCCTTAAGGTGATCAATGCCACGAATCTCATGTGAGGTTACTCCTTCATGTTTCGCCAAATAGCGGTCAACTAGGCGAAAGTTCTGAATCAACGAGGGTATACAATTGCCCTCGTGAGGCGGAATGAACTTGTAAGGTTTTTGGACGATGATGTTTTGCATCCCACTGAACCTTTTGACTAATTAGCTGACTATTACTCTTCGAACTTGCGTGGCTTCGTTTAAGATGCGTAGCCCCGGGGATGGGCTTGATGCCAGCGCCAGGCGGTTTCAATCGTCGCCTCGATGTCCATGTATTTTGGAGTCCAACCTAACACCTTTTTAGCTAGGCTGCTGTCAGCGACCAACTCCGCGGGATCGCCAGCGCGACGCGGCTCGAGGCGGGCAGGAATCGGATGATCGGTCACCCTCCGGCACGCTTCAATCACGGCTTGAACACTTTGGCCGCGACCTGTTCCCAAGTTTAATTGCAAGTTACTGCTAGGTTCCAGCAATGCGAGCGCCTTGAGATGGGCATCCGCCAAGTCGTCGACGTGAATGTAGTCGCGGATACAAGTCCCATCGGGCGTTGGATAGTCATCGCCAAAAATGCCAATGTCCTGACGCTGTCCAAGGGCGGTTTGAAGTATTAAGGGAATCAGATGGGATTCGGGATTATGGTCTTCACCAATATCACCATCGGGACTGGCTCCGGCTGCATTAAAATATCTGAGCGCCGCACAGCCAAAGCCATAGGCATTGGCATAGTCGGTCAAGGCATGCTCAATCACCAGCTTGGTAAATCCATAGGGATTGATGGGCAATTGCAGCACTGCCTCGGTGATCGGCATCTTATCTGGTTGACCATAAGTGGCAGTGGTACTGGAAAACACGATTCGCCAGACGCCCGATGCCCGCATGGCTTCCAGCAATTCGAGCGTGGCCGCGACATTGTTTTGATAGTAGATGGCCGGGTTAGCCACCGACTCACCTACTAAGGCAAAGGCTGCAAAGTGCATCACGGCATCTATCCCGTGCTCGCGAAATATCCACTGCAGCTTAGTTCGATCGGATAACTCACCAACGATCAAACGCTCTGCGGGCACAGCACACGAATGGCCTTTGCACAAATTGTCATAGACCCAGACATCATAACCATTGCGGGCCAACATCCGCACCGTATGTGACCCCACATAACCCGCACCGCCAACGACAAGTATCTTCATTCGTAAAATCCTTTTAACCGCGAATTTACATACAACCCCAACGCTGGCCACGATCGACAAGTACTCAAGCGACAAGGCGGGTTCTCGATCAGCCTGCTGCGCCTGTGAAGCCGAGAATCATTCTATCGACTATCCGCGGACCCAACTGTTGAGCAAGCCAAGATGAGCAGCAAGCTAAAGCGATTGCGCGAGCAGGGCAAGCCCATCTCATTGCCCGAGGCCCCCTCGCCATCAAGCAATTGGCTGCAGAAGTTCATCGATTATTTACGCTCTGAATGCCACTTGGCCGACAATACCGTCCAAGCCTACGGACGCGATATTAAGCGACTGATGGATTGGCTCGGGGGTAGACCGGTCAATCGGCTGAAACTGGCAGATCTAAGCGATTTTGTGGCCGCGTTGCAAGCCGCTACACTTGCGCCGGCCTCGATTTCTCGGATGATTGTCGCCACACGCATGTTCTTCAAGTATTTACAACTAGAGGGAATCGTTCAGGACAATCCCGCTGAACTGCTCTCCACGCAGCGCATGTGGCAACGCATTCCCAAAGCCATCACCCCCGCCGCCGTAGAGCGATTCCTGGCCGCGCCAAGAAAAGTCGATCACTTTTGGCAACGCGACCGCGCTATTCTCGAATTGCTTTACGCCACCGGTTGCCGCGTTTCAGAAGTGGCTAATTTGTTGTCCGCGAACGCTCATTTGGCGGAAGGCTACTGTTTGGTCGAAGGCAAAGGCTCAAAGCAACGCATGGTTCCTATAGGGCAACAGGCGGTTGATGCGATTCAACTGTTCCTGACCGATTTGCGCCCGCGATTGCTCACAGGCCGCGATCCCGAACGGACTCCCTGGTTGCTCCTTTCGCGAACCGGTCGCCGCCTGCGTCGAGAGGCGATCTGGGAACTGGTCAAGCGATATGCCCTACGGGCGGACATCGATCCAGCGGTGAGTCCCCATACGCTCCGCCACAGTTTTGCCACCCACATGCTCGCCGGCGGTGCGGACCTGCGTCAGATTCAAGAATTGCTCGGCCATGCCAGTATCCAAACAACTCAAATTTATACTTCGGTCGAAAGCTCCCGACTGAAACGAATTCACAAGCAGTTCCATCCCCGCGCCTAAGTTTTTTAGTTGGCGCAGGCAGTTAATACGCCGTCTGCACTCTCAATTTCAGTGACCAAGCTGTAGCCAAGCAGGGCGGAACAGCATGACCATTCCAAAGAGCAGAATCACCAAACCACTGACCAATTTAAGCCAACGGCCTTCGCGTTCTTGCAGTCGTCGACGCGACAGCGTGAGCACCACGACTGTTAACAGCAACGTATCGTCTAACATATAGGCCACGATGTAGAGTGCCAGATAGAGATAATTTTGCAGCAGGCTGAGCTTCTGCATTGTCAGGACTTGCGTGTAAAGAGCAGGTAACCCGGCGGTGCATAGCAGCTCAATCATATTGACCACCACTGCCAGCACGATGGCCCCTCCGATCGCCAAGTACAGGTATTTAGCGTTCACAATCTCACGTACTCTGCGGTATAGTCCAGGTTTGGTGGATTCTGGAATCGACAGCGTAATTCCTTTTTTGAAGGCGAAAAAGTCTTTGACGTTGACCAAGCCGATGAAGATCGAAAACAGACCCAGCGCGATCTGTACCGGCCGAGCAATACCCACCAGTAGGAATAAATTCAACCAAGCAGCCATGAAGGCAAAATAGGCCAAGCCACTAACGAGGACAAACGTGCCGGCAATCGCAATAATCTTGCGTCGGTCTTGAATATTCACCAGCACCGAGAGCAAGAAAATCAGCACCCACATGGCACAAGGGTTAAAGCCGTCGACCAGTCCGACCGCGAAGGTGAAGGCTGGCAGCCCCATCCGATCTACTCGCAACTTACCGAAGAACGGTACATCAATGCCGTCCTCCGGTACTGTCGGCTGTATTTTCGACTCAATAACACCTTCCCCCAAGTCGCTGGCCGTGGCCTCCCCAGGCAGTTGCAATTCATCCGGCGTGGGTTCTTGCTGTATCAATCCCAAGGCTGTGAGTTCGGCGATTGATGGTGGCGAAAACAAGTAGGCTAAGCTCGTATAAATCCCGTCCATTCGACCATGCGGCGGAAAGAAGCTTTGGTCTTTCTCCTTGGGGGCAGGTTTCACGGCCGGTGCCACACGCTCCAGCAGTTGTTCAAGTTGTTTACCCGATACTTCATCGCTGAAGTAGCCAACTTGGACCTGACCACCAAAGTCGATCGTGGGTAATCCAGGTGGCTGGCCAATGCCCCGGCACAATTGCTCCCATTTGACGCGGGCATTTGCGTCGCCATCGACCTCGTAAATACGAAATCGTATTGCTGGCCAGCGAGGTCCGAGCTGGGTCGCTATAAAGTGCTTGGCGGCCTGACACCGTGAGCATGTGGGCCGGGTATAAACATCGACTGTGAACAGCCCCTCGATGAATGGCCCACTAGTGGCTGCGTCTGCAAAACCGAAATACATACTGTTGCAGGCGTAGAACGAAGGAACGACCGCGCTTTTGCGTCCAAATTTGGTCGACAATTGATTCAATCGAATGAGCTGGTCGCGATCTTTCAAGACATCGTGAATAACGACCTCCAGCCCGGTTGTTTTCTTTTTTAACTCAGCAAAATAGTCCTCGACCTGCTTGGCGGCTGGAAGGTCGCTGCGCACGAAAGCCTCTAAGCGAACGAGGTTGATCTCGGAAGCTGCCGCAGGCTGATCGCCACAGGTTGTGCGGACCAGCAGACCGCCGGCCACAACACAGAGGCTTATCAACAAGTGTTTC
>JBBQRC010000135.1:0-9578 GCA_038215215.1 Pirellulales bacterium | reverse complement strand
TTATGCGAATAGAGCCGCGGGCCACTCCGGCACCACCGTTGAGCGAATCCAGGCTCACCGATTGATCCAAAAAACCACCTTGATGAATGATAATCTCACCCGCACCGACAATTTCGTCTTTGGACGTCAACAGCGAGCTGGTCAATTGCTGGGCAGACGCCTGGCGCACTGGGATGAAGGAATGCGAACCGGTTTTGGGGGAGCCGGTTACGGTCGCCTTGAGCGCGGCAGTATTCGAGCTTGTGGCAGTCGAAGCGGAGAACAGGCTGTTTTGTCCCAGTCGGTCGGTCGAGAGTTGAACCCCCACCACGAGCGCGGTCAGCGAAGTAATCGCAACTTGCTCGTTTTGGATCTGCTGAGTGGCCTTAGTCAAACGGGTGCGTGGTTCCGCCGCCAAACTCATCAATTGGTTCACGGTGCCTTGGATGTCAATGCCCGTGATAACGCCGTTGGATGCTTGGATACCGGCCATGTGTACTTGAGCCCCAGGGGAGAACCACTCCCAAAAAACAAACTGCTGTCAGGATTGAATGGGCCAGTGCGTTAGCTTGTCAACAACGCCTGTTAAGCAACTTTTTCGCCAGCAGCGCTGACTACAAACGGAAGCACCATTCATCCTCGCGGTAAAGTCGGAGAACGACTCTTCCGCAACAATTACCTTCGGCGATCATCCGAGTCAACTTAAAGCGAATCTACAAAGCTAGCAAATAAAATGCTGACCGAAATCGCCTGAGGACGAATTCACGGACGCGAAAAAAAAACCGCCCCGCGAGTTTTCGCAGAGCGGTCCAAGTTTTACGTCTTTTCTACTAGTGCTTATCGCAACAAGGACAACACGTTTTGCGGGTTCTGGTTGGCGATCGAGAGCACTTGAGTACCGGATTGCACTAGAATCTGGGCACGTGTCAGTTTGGCGGATTCGGCAGCGAAGTCCGCATCGCGAATCGAGCTTTCTGCTTCGGTCAGGTTGGCGACCGTATCGGTTAGCGAAGCCGAGTTGCTTTGCAAAGTGGTGGCTTGGAACGCACCCAATCGACCGCGAAGGCTGGTAACTTTGTTGATCACTTCGTCGATAACCCGGAAGGCGCCAGTGGCATCATTAACGAGTGACTTCGAACCGCCAGAAGACAGTTCGTACAGGCGACCGTTCGAACCACCGAGCTTGGCAGTGTTCAAGCTACCAATACCCAAACGTGCTTGTTGATTGCTGACCACGTCCGAACCAAGTTGGAACAGCGCACCACCGCCAGTGATGTCGAAGTTCACGGCCGTGCTGGAACCAGCAGCCACCGTCAGCTTGAGGTCCAGCGTGGAAGTGTTGATTGACAGCGTATTGCCATCACCGGTGGCCGAATAGCCGTTCACGGTCGCTTGAATGTCAGTGCCGACCGAACGTGACGCCGAGAGTCCCGACTTGAATGTTCCACCAGTCCCTTCGCTAATTACGTCGATGGCAGCGACGCTCTTCGAACCATAAGCTGTGCTGGTCAATTGCAAGTCACCCGAACTATCGGTAGCTTCGATACCGGTGGCGTCCTTCACCAAGTTAATGGATTGGATGACGCTACTGAGTGTGGCACCTTTTTGGAATTGGAAAACTTCCGAACCGGTTGAACCCGTTAACTGAATCACCAGGTCCGCATTTAATCCACCCCCGGATGCTCCACCGCTGAGGGCAGTGGTCGATGGCGTATCTGTTCCGATGTCAAAGTTGCCGTCACCGCTGGTACCTGTAATGGATGCTGAATACAGAGCCCCAACGTCTGACGAGCTATTGATGGCGTTGCGAATCGCAGCGAAAGACCCTTTTCCCGCATTGTTCGTGGTGATTACAATGTTGCCGGAATTATCAAGCGATGCGACAGCGGTGCCAGCAGTCACGGAGTTGTTCGTCGCAAACGAGATCGTCTTGCCGTTAGTATCTGCGGTACCATTCTTGGCTGTGATGGTCAATTCATCGAGACCACTCGTACCCGCAGTCGGAACGGTCAGGACCGCTTTGCCAGTTTCCGTAGCAGTGGCCGTGCCAAGTTCCGACGTCTTGAAGATCGCATTCGCATTCAGTGGCGTTCCGGTCGTCTGGAACGATGCAGACAGATCATTTCCAACTGCATCGAGGATATCCTGAACGGTGGCACCCGCGGCGAGCGTGAAAGTGATCTTGTTCGCGTTGGTATCGTAGGCTGCGGAGGTTGATGTGACCCCGGTAGCGGCTGCCACGAATTCGATCGCCGTACTGTTTGCCTTGGTGCCGTCAGCAGGACCACCTTGCGTGGCCACCAACTTGAATTGGCCGGCAGCAGTTGTGTCAGTTCCACTGGTGAGCGCTTCGGCATTCAGCGCTGTTAAATCTGTTGAGGAGAATATCGAGCTGCCACCACTAATATTGGAGGTCTCAAAATAGGTGCCAACATCAGAGGTGATTGCGGCGGCAATGCTGCTAACCGTAGCACCAGCAGCTACTGTAACAGTTAGCTTGTTGGTTCCTTCATCATACGCAGCGCCGGTGGTAGCACCCGAGGTGAAGACAATATCTGTATTGTTACCTACAGTTCCGTCGGTGAATGCTCCATCTTTTGCCGCTAGATTAAAGCTACCTGGTGTGGTCGTGTCAGCACCACCAGAGAATTTGCCTGTCAGCAAGCCGACTCCGTCGCCTGCGACAAAAGTTCCAGCGCTAGCATTATCGGTGATCGTAAAATCAGCACTAATGGCTGCGAAGGCAGTTGCCAGGTCGCTGTACGCATCTCCATTCTTCAGTGCGATGTCGATCTGATTAGTGCTTGAGTTGTAGGTGGCGGTGGTTGTGCCTGCACCCGCAGTAATGTTAATCTTGGTACTGTTACCCTTGGATCCGTCTGCTGCTCCTCCGAGCACTGCATCAACCGTAAAACTCGTACCACTGCCCAAAGTGATGGCAGTCGCCGTCGTGGCCACGGTCCCACCCAGGACGTACGCGTTCGTAAAGTCGATTGTGCCAGAAGCCTCAGCACCTACGTTAAACGAATCCGACAAATCCACTTGTAGCGTGGCTGGTGTGTTGGCGGCGCCGCTGCCAACCGCAATCTTGCCAGCTGAAAAGGTAGCGGTCGCAGAAGCTGGAATCCCAGTGCTATTGATTTCCGCCTTGGTGGCAGCTTGCGAAATTTTGACATTGACATTGACGCTTCCCGCAGCGCCCAGGTTGGCTTGGTCAATTTGCAGATCAGACACAGTGCCGAAGCCTGTGCCGGCTTTGGTCACGAAATCCAAGCTGCCATCTAGTAGGCGTCGTCCCTGAAAAGTGGTCGTTTGAGCGATCCGATTGATCGCTTCCAACGAGCTATCGACCTGCAACTGATTAGCCGCAATTTCGTCGTCGCTAAGGGCTCCGTTGTTAGCCGCTTCCGTAACCAGTCCTCGGACGTCGTTCAACAAGGAACTGACTTGGCCTAAGGCGCTGTCCGCTGTCGCAATGATTTGCGTAGCGCGCTGTGTGTTGGATATCGCTTTGTTGATGCTGGTGATGTCGCTTCGCAGCGCTTCACTGGCAATCAAACCTGCAGGATCGTCTTTACCACTGTTGATTCGCAAACCGGTGCTCAAGCGAGTGAGTGATGTTTGCAAATCGCTGTTGGTACGGGTCAGGCGATTTTGAGCTACCAGCGAGCTGACGTTGGTGTTGATTCTTGTCATGAAACTAATACTCCCAAGGATCGGATCGAGAAATACGTTAGACGCGTCTCAAGGCTACTGCAGAGTTGGCCGTCCATCGAACACTCGACGAACTGCTTGGAGTCAACTCGCCAATACCTTGGCGTTTACGCGATCCGAATTTCTCTAGTGGGGCAACTATCTATTTCGGAATCGCCAGGGGTCGAACCCTTAGGGATCACTCCTTTAAGGGTTTGCGTAAAGGTAGCATCGAATTTTGGTCTGCAAGGTTTCATAAGAAGGTGAAATTCCAAGAAAAGTATTATTCAATAGCCCTTGAGTATGACAGATGCACTACGATCGTTACGACCGACAACGTTTGCCGAGCCGCGCTAGCTTCATGTGTGACGCGTAGTGCCGTGGTTTGATCGTGGATCAACGAAAACGGGGAAGAATGCCCAAGCATCCTTCCCCGTGAGATTTTTGCAAAACTTTTCACCAAGATCGGTTAGCTATCGGTGCCGATTGCCGAGTGATCGTGTTTCATTAGGCTGGATGTGTCCAGCCTTTTGATTTTCACGTTTGATTGCTTCGTACACTTCTTGACGGTGTACCGGGATATCCTGCGGTGCCTCTATCCCTAAGCGAACCTTATCACCTCGAATGTCGACTATGGTAATGACAACGTCATCGCCGATCATGATGCTCTCGTCTCTGTGTCGCGACAGCACCAGCATGAAACGCTCCTTCTATCCAGTCACGGGGGGTCGGCCCAACAGTCCTTTGGTCCTGCTATGAACGCGACGGGGTTACCATCAACGCTGCGAAAGCGATAGTCACTGGAAACGCGACCTCGGCACGATTTTGGGGTCGTATAACGAGGTACGGGGACAGTAACACCACGCCGTCAGTTCCCCTATCGTCGCAACTCATTGCTGGCAATCACCCTGCTCGGCCGCTTTCACGTTAGCGCGAGCATAGTGGTTAGAACACCATGGGATAATAAGACGCGCGTCGCGCAGTTGACACACCTTGAATTCAGATAACCAGTATTGACGCGGCACTAGGCTGCCATGCGCAGTGCTGGCGAATGGCTGAGACTCAGCGGCAGCGCCAGCGGCTGCGGATCGGTCGTGATGACCTGACATGCCAGGCACTTAGTCAAATTGATGACCAGTGGACTCCGCAGGTTTGCTGTGAGTGTCTTTCCCGACTTGCTTACTACAGCCATGATGAACACACGATCCGAACTGCGCAGGCTTAGCAGGGCAAGCTGCCGCTGCGGAACCATGACCCTATAGTCAGGAGCAAACTTGCGCGGGCTGACCAGCGGCAGAGCCACCTGGGCCTGCGACAGCGATTGCAGCCAAGCCACTTCCGAATTTTGGGGATCTGGCACGATCAGCCAATGACGACAGGCTTCGAATCCGATCAGCCCTTGTGGAAACACGATCACTTGCTCTTGGCTAGCCTCAATGTGCCCGAATCGTGTCGTCTGGACTAACATCTGTCGACTCCCGTATGGAATGACTGGATCTCTCTACCGCGTAACCCAAACTCGCTTTGGCCGCCATGAGTCCATCTGCCTGGACTAAGGTGCGTTTCGAACTACTTCACGCCCCATATCCGTCGTCATCGGCACAATCCCCCTTCTCGGTACAACTTGTTATTTAATCTTACCGAATTGACTCGAAAATCTTCGCCCTTGCGTCCCAGTACTCCGGGCGGCGTAACGGTGCGACACAGATCAGGCTAGGAGATAAACCCTCAAACTGGAGGGATTGCCACGATTGTGCTGAAAGGGGCAAGAAGATGGTAGTCCAAACACATGTAGCCACAAAAGTGTTGATCGCGTGGCGTTGAACCGCCTAGGATTTGCGCTCAACCGAAAAGAAATAGGGCTGGAAGGACTTGAACCTTCGACCAAACGATTATGAGTCGTGTGCTCTAACCAACTGAGCTACAGCCCCTCGGGAAGGCTGCTCAGTTTATCGAAAACCGGTCTTTTTTTCCATTCCCCTAAAAGAGGAGTGGGTTGACACCGCCTAATTCTGCCAGCGTAGCTTCTGACAGGGCTTGACGGCTCAGGGAAATTAGGGAATTTGATAGCGGCCAGTACTGAATTTGTTTTCGATCGATCGGCAGATGCCGCATGGCCGCCCCGAATTCTTCGGTTTCCATTCCGTGCATTGTCAAGCTCAAGAATTAGGGTTCAGCAAAACCGGAGAGCTCGCGCTCTTCCGCTAAAATGCAAGCGGAACGGCGCGAGCCGTCCGTTATTAACCCTGACATTAGATGTTGACGCTCCACTAAGTGGCTGATTTTTCGATTGGTAATCACAAATTTTGAATCCGGACAGCCCTCACTTCTTCGTCTACGGAACGCTCAAACGCGGGGAGCTACGCGAAAAATGCTGGCCACGCGACCCCTTAACAGTGGAACCGGCTTGGCTGTCAGGTGAGCTCTACGATACCGGCCCCTACCCAGCACTGCGGCCAGGAAGCGATCCAATACTCGGTGAGGTGTGGTATTTTACCCCCGCTGCTTTTCCAGTTGTGGCCAAGGTGCTCGACGATATCGAAGAGTACCGAGCAGGTCGCAGTGACAATCTCTACACCCGCGAGCTGACCGCCTGCCAGACCTTCGAGGGAACTCAATTGACCGCGCACACTTATTTCTATGCGCAGCTCAATAACTTGCCGACTTTCCAGCGCATCCGCCCCAGCAGAGACGACAAGGGCAGATTGTTCGCAAGTTGGTCGAGCCGAATCAGCCAACCTTAAAGATTTTAAACCACAGTCACAGCGACAGAACAGGTGAGAACTTGAGCATGCGATTCATCAAAATGCACGGTGCGGGCAATGACTACGTGTACGTCAACTGCTTCGATCAGCCCAGTCCCGCCAACCCCCAAGCTGTCGCTGTCGCTATTTCTCATCGAAGATTTGGCGTCGGCGCGGACGGTTTGATTCTCGTAGAACCGTCGCCAATCGCCGATGCACGCATGCGCATGTTCAACGCCGATGGCAGCGAGTCGGAAATGTGCGGTAATGGTATCCGTTGCGTCGCGAAATTGGTTTACGACCACGGCATCTGCCGCCGCAACAACCTCAAGATCGAGACTGGGGCAGGTGTGCTGTCACTCGATCTGCAAATCGACAACGGCGTGGCAAAATTGATTACCGTCGATATGGGAGAGCCGATTATTGAGCCTCAGCGCATTCCCACCACCTTGCCCGGTCAGCAGATCGTTGATCTGCCAGTAGACTTCGCAGGACATCAATTGCACGTCACCTGCGTTTCCATGGGCAACCCGCACTGTGTCACTTTCGTGCCCCAAGCCACCGACGAACTGGTGCTCGGACTGGGGCCAAGGATTGAGCACGACTCGCGATTTCCGCGCCGCACCAATGTGGAATTCATCGAAGTTATCTCGCGGACTGAACTACGCCAACGCACTTGGGAACGCGGCTCCGGTGAAACCTGGGCCTGCGGTACAGGAGCCAGCGCCGTATGCGTCGCTGGAGTCCTGACGGGACGCACGGAACGTGAAGTCTCCATTCATCTGCTCGGCGGTGATTTGAGTTTACGGTGGGATGAAACATCCAATCACGTCTTTCTCACCGGCGGAGCCGTCGAAGTTTTTTCAGGTGAATGGCCAATCTGAGAACAAAACGTTGAGAACAGTCAGGGGACAGGACCGCTTCGGCAAGCTTACCTAACAAGCGCCAGCCGCAAATCGCAGACGTTGGTGTTTGTCGGCCCGGTTTCTAGGAGGCCACCATGTTGCTGAAAAAAGGTGAAGGCATCTGCGCGGGCGAGATAGTCCGTCAGCTCGACACCCGAGCGCACGGCTGCGTCTAGGATTTGACCATCAAAATAAGCACCAGCCGCCGGCGTTGGACCATCCTCGCCATCCGTCCCACCACTTAGAAAGAGACAACTTCGCTCGTGCGGCATGGCCTGTGGCCAACCTTTTTTGCGCATCTCTTCCATCACAGCCAAGACCAACTGTTGATTGCGGCCACCGTGCCCGCGGATTTTTCGATTCGGCAGAGTTACCGTTGGCTCACCACCCCAAATCAGACAATCCACCGGTTGTTGAGCCAAGAGTTGCTCGACAGCGCGGGCTAATTGTGTGGCAAGTGGCATGACATCCCCCTCCGATCTCCGCGCGCACTGAAGCACGTAGCGATAACCCAGTTCCACCGCGCGCACCCCCGCCGCATCCACTGCGGTGGCATTATTGGCCAAGATCACATGATCGACTTCTGGTACGCTGGCCCGCAGTGGTTTGCGTGGACTGGTAGCCTGAGCCTGTTGTAAGAAGCGCACGACCCGCTGCAATTCGGGTGCGCCTAATAACTGCAATTCCTGCAAACTTGCTAGCGCTTTCGCCGGTGTGCAATCGGCGGAGGCTACCGTCGGCCCAGATGCAATTGTTTGCAAGAAATCTCCCAGCACGTCCGAAATGATTAACGTCACCATGCGTGATGCCATGCAGGCCCGTGCCAGCTTGCCACCCTTCACTTCGCTGACCGCGCGGCGTACGGCATTAAGCTGTTCGATATTGCCGCCCGCTGCGGCCATCAACTGCGCGATCGCTTGCTTATCTGCCAAGGTCAGACCATGAGGAGGGGCGACGAGCAGTGCAGAGCCGCCGCCCGAAAGCAAGACGAGTACTAGATCGCGAGGCGTGGCTTGTTGGACTAGCTGCAGAATCCGCTGCGTGCCATAAACCGCCGCGTCAGTGGGTTCATTAACCCCAGCAGGTCGTGCGGCATGCAGGTGAATAGAAGGCCCCGCGTCACCGTCCTCAAACGTGCCTGATGGTGCATTGATCCATCCTGAAATGGGTTGCTTCAGATGCTTTAAGTGCTGCTGAAACAGTTCGCTGGCCATACCGGCGGCCGCCTTGCCAGCCCCCACGACGAGGATGCGCGCAAAGCGACTGAGATCGATTTCTAATTGATCATCAATCGTCAAGAACTGGCTATCGATTAAATGCAATTTGTCGGCGAACAATCGACGTGGTGTGACCGCGGCGACGCCCGCTCGCCAAATCGACAAAGCATGATTTCGAAGCTGCTGCGAAGTCTCAGAGGACACGAGGCTTATTCGTCCTCTGGCTTGCTGGCTGCAGGTGCACGCCAGGTCGGATCTTTTTCGAAGAACATTAAGTGTTGCCACGGCAGTCCATCGTATTGTTTTGCCAATTTAAATCCGTTGGCCGTGTATTCCTTGACGATTTGCTGCTTACTCATTTTGTGCAGCGGCTTGATTGGCACCGACTTGTCTTCTTCGCGATACTCGAGCAAGGCAATCAATCCCGTTGGCTTCAATCCCTCACGAATGCCGGCTAGCATTTGCTGCGGATGCGAAAATTCGTGATACACGTCCACCAACAACACCAAGTCGACTGAGTTGGCGGGCAGCTTCGGGTCTGCCACCGTGCTTAAGATCGGTTCCAGGTTGTCCACGCCGCTTTCGGTTGCACGCAATTCCAGCAGGTGTAACATTTCGGGTTGGATATCAACAGCCAACACTTTACCCGATGGAGCTACCAGTTTAGCCATCGCCAGCGAGTAGTAGCCGTTGCCACACCCCAGGTCACAGACGACCATCCCGGGTGTTAGTTTTAATTGCTCAATTGCTTCACTTGGTCGTTCCTCTGCCTCTCGTTCGCTGCGAACAAGCCAGGGCGCTCCATGAAAACTCATGGTCTGCGCTATTTGCCTTCCCAAATAGCGCGTCCGTGCTGGCGGTAACTTTTCTTCCACCACAGCCTGTCGCTGCGCTTGGGATTGACCCACCAGTGAAGAAAGAATCCCCAGCGTGAGCACAGCCAATCGGAACGGCTGTTTTAGTACGCTTTGCGACAAATAAAACTTGAGCATCTTTGGCTTCTTGTTTTGAGTGGACGATTGTCGGATGGTGAATGCCAG